>JAIRRU010000203.1 GCA_031255815.1 Treponema sp.
CGGCAGTTAAGGCGCCGCCTTGGTTGCAATTGAGGTACAGGCAGAGGCTGTTCAAAAACTTTACAGGGCTGCCGGGACATTGTGCCGCGAACCACACGAAAGCACTGGGGCTGTTCCAAAACTTCGGTTTTCGGAACAGCCCCCCGATTGCCAGGTTACAGAAAAGCCTGTTTCAAAACCGGGCGGGTCTTGAAACAGGCTCGCGTCTCAAGGTTCTACTTTGCCTTGCGGGAATTTGCCGCGGGTTTCCTGCCCGCTCTCTTGGCCGCCGGCTTTGCCGCGGCCTTCTTTTCCGCGGCTTTCCCGGCAAGCGCTTTCTTGACCGCAGGCTTCGCGGCAGTTTTCTTCTCAGCAGGCTTTCTGCCCGCGGTTCTCTTTGCCGCCGCTTTTACCACGGGCTTTGCCGCAGTTTTCTTTTCCGCAGGCTTCCTGCCCGCGGTTTTCTTTGCCGCCGCTTTTGCCGCGGGCTTCGCGGCGGTTTTCTTCTCTGCGGGTTTCCTGCCCGCGGTTTTCTTAACCGCCGGCTTTGCCGCCGCTTTCTTGTCAGCGGCCTTCTTGACCGCCGGTTTCCTAGCCGCGGCCTTTTTCTCCGCAACCTTCTTTTCCCCGGCCTTGATCGCGGGATTATTTATCACCGCCTGGGCGGCGGCTAAACGGGCCAGGGGCACGCGGAAGGGCGAACAGGACACGTAACTTAGCCCGGCGCGGTAACAAAAATCGATGGTAACCGGATCCCCTCCGTGCTCGCCGCAGATCCCTATTTTGAGATCCGGTTTTACGCTTCGCCCTTCCCCTATGGCGTAGCGCATAAGGCCGCCCACACCGTCTTCATCGATGGATTTGAAAGGATCCACATCCAGCACATGCTTTTCCAGGTAAGAGGGAAGGAAGGAAGCCACGTCGTCCCGGCTGAAGGCAAAGGTCATCTGGGTAAGATCGTTGGTGCCAAAGCTGAAGAAGTCGGCGTAGCGGGCGATATGGGCGGAACGTATGGCCGCCCGGGGAACCTCTATCATGGTTCCGATATGAACCGGCGGAATACTTACCCCTTCGCTGTCAAAGACCCGCTTTAATACCGCTTCCGCGTGGGGGCGCAGCAGTTTGAGTTCCCGGGCGGTTACAACGATGGGGATCATGATCTCCGGCTCCACAGGGATATTCTGCCTGATGCAATCCACCGCCGCCAAGGCTATGGCTTCCACCTGCATATCGTAAATCTCGGGGTAGGTTACCACAAGACGGCAGCCCCGGTGGCCCAGCATGGGATTGGCCTCGCGCAGTTTGTCGAGCTTGGGCTTGAGCGTATCCACCGCTACACCCAGATGATCCGCCAGTTCTTCTACTTCCTCCGCCGTATGGGGCACAAATTCGTGGAGCGGCGGGTCCAGCAGCCTGATGGTAACCGGGCGGCCCTCCATGGCTTTGAATATCCCAAAGAAATCCTGCCGCTGCAGGGGGAGTATCTTGGCAAGCTGCCGCCTCCGTTCCTCTTCCGTATCCGCCACAATCATTGAGCGGAAGTGAATAAGCTTCTCCCGGTGGAAGAACATGTGTTCGGTGCGGCAGAGCCCTACCCCGTCGGCGCCGAAGGCAAAGGCCCGCTGGGCGTCTTCGGGCTGATCCGCGTTTGTCCTTACTTTGAAACCCTTTACCTTGCCCCGCACGGAGGATTCCCGCACCTCGTCGCACCAGCCAAGGAAAGCGTTCATATCGTCGGAAATTTCCGGGGCGATAAGGGAGAGCTGGCCCTCGTATACCTCCCCGGTGGAACCGTCAATGGTAAGCCAGTCCCCCTCGCAGAAGATCCTGTCTCCCACCATTACCCTGTCTTCCTGAACCGACACCCCCTTGGCCCCGGCGACGCAGGGGATCCCCATGCCCCGGGCGACTACCGCCGCGTGGCTGGTCATGCCGCCGGTGGATGTCAGCACCCCCTGAGAAACCACCATGCCGCCGATATCTTCGGGGCTGGTGTCTTTACGCACCAGCAGAACTTTTTCCCCCCGGGCGTACCAGGCTTCCGCATCCTGGGCGGTAAAAACGATTCTGCCGCAGGCCGCGCCGGGAGACGCGTTAAGACCTTTGGTAAGGAATACGGCGGTCTTAAAGGCTTCCGGATCTACCATGGGATGGAGGATCTGATCCAGGTGGGAAGGGCTTACCCGGAGAATGGCGGTCTTTTTGTCGATGAGTTTTTCCGCCACCATATCTACCGCGCATTTTACCGCGGCGCCTCCGGCCCGTTTACCGTTCCTGGTTTGGAGGATAAAAAGCTCCCCCTGCTGAACGGTAAATTCCATGTCCTGCATGTCCCGGAAATGCTTTTCCAGTTTGTCCTTGATGGCCACAAGCTGCCGGTAGATCTCAGGATTCCTATCCGAAAGGGTGGCGATCTTTTCCGGGGTTCTGATGCCCGCCACCACGTCCTCTCCCTGGGCGTTCATCAGATACTCGCCGTAGAATTCGTTGATCCCCGTGGAGGGGTCTCGGCTAAAACAGACCCCCGTGCCCGAATCATCACCAAAATTACCGAAGACCATGGACTGCACGTTAACCGCCGTTCCTTTAAGGTGATAGATACCGTTAAGCTGCCGGTACTTTTCCGCCCGCTCGTTCATCCAGGAACCAAACACCGCGCCGACCGATCCCCACAGCTGTTCCAGGGGATCCTGGGGGAAATCGTTCCCGGTAGCCTCTTTAACAATCCTTTTGTAGGCGTCCACCAGCCTTTCCAGATCGGCGGCGTCAAGATCCGTGTCCAGAACCAGGTTCCGTTCCCGCTTGACCCTGTTGATGGCTTCCTCGAAAGATTCGTAAGGAACCTGCATAACCACATCGCCGTACATCTGGATAAAGCGGCGGTAAGCGTCCCAGGCGAAACGGGGATTGCCGGTCTTCCGCTCAAGACCCCTCACCGCCTGATCGTTTATACCCAGGTTAAGGATAGTATCCATCATCCCCGGCATGGAAACCGCCGCCCCGGAACGCACCGAGACCAGGAGGGGATCCTCCGGGTCGCCCAGCTTTTTCTTCATCAGCTTTTCAAGTTTTGCCAGGTTGGCCAGGACTTCTTCCCTGAGCCCGGGGGGGTATCGGTTTCCGCCCTGATAATACGCCGCGCAGGCTTCCGTAGAAATGGTAAAACCCGGGGGAACCGGAATTCCCAGATTCGTCATCTCCGCAAGGTTCGCCCCTTTCCCGCCAAGGATATCCTTCATCTCCGCGTCTCCTTCGGCCTTGCCTTTGCCAAAGAAGAAAACACTCTTTGTCTTTCTTGCCGTTGTTCTCAAAAAAACTACCTCCAGGATCCTGTTCCATGCCTGCCCCCCGGAAGGGGAAGAACGGCGAAACCGATCGTAAATTAATATCTATATCATAAACCCTTTCACGAAAAAAAGGAATAGCTTTGAACATTTCCCCAGGGATAAAGGCATAGAGATGAAAGTTAACCGCGGACGGCACGAAGGCCGCGAATTGGCGGCCGCCCTTCCCGGTCTATCCGGTTTTAACGCATAAGCTTATGATGATCCCCATGAATTACCTTGATCTTCCGGTTTACCGGCATAAAGAACTTATCCTTGAAGCCCTGGAATCGAACCAGGCGGTGGTGGTGGAAAGCCCCACCGGTTCCGGAAAAACCACCCAGCTTCCGGTGATACTCCACGAGGCCGGATACGCCAGGGGCGGGATTATCGGCGTTACCCAGCCAAGACGGATCGCCGCCCTTTCGGTGAGCGAGTTTATCGCCCGCCAGCTGGGGACGGAGCTTCCCGGCCTGGTGGGTTACAAGATGCGTTTTGAGGATCGGACAAACCGGGACACCCGGATAAAAATTATGACCGACGGCATCCTCCTCCAGGAGATGAAACTTGACCCCTGGCTTTCCCGGTACAGCATCCTCACGGTGGACGAGGCCCACGAGCGCAGCCTCAACATTGATTTTATCCTGGGCCTCCTTAAGCGGGTAATGGAAAGCCGGCGGGACTTTAAGGTCATTGTTTCTTCCGCCACGATCAACGCCGAGGTGTTTTCCGAATACTTCGGGGAGTGCCCGGTAGTGAAGATAGACGCCCAAACCTACCCGGTAACCCTTATCTACGATCCGCCGATCCTGGAAGGGGGCGGTTCCCTGGGGGCCCAGGAGGCGATCCTTTCCAAGATAGACGCTATTGTCCAGCGTTTCATCGGGGAAAGGCGGGAGGGGGATATCCTCGTCTTTCTGCC
>JAIRRU010000206.1 GCA_031255815.1 Treponema sp.
GGATGCCGGGGGATGTAATACCGGTAGTTTACCGCCCCGTGGCTGGAGCTCAGGTATTGGGGATCGTAGGGGGTTTCCAGGTTCCCCACGGTGTTTCCCAATTCAACCGGGGTGTAGCGGGGGCCGACATTTTTCCAGTGTTTGTTCTGAGGCCTGGTCCAGATATCCTGGATCTGAACGAGGGTAAGGGAGGGGAAGAGCCCCGCGTTCACCATGTCGTTGGTGGTCTTGGCGAGATCCTCGGGTTTCTGGCTCCAGTCCACGCCTTCCTCCACAAAACGGACAATCTTGGACAGGGTGGCTTCGTAGCCCGAATCGATCACTTTAAAGGCAAGATCCGGGTTTTGGGACTTGGAGGTGATAAAGGCGTGCATCGCCGGTTCATGCTCGTTGTAGGGGGTCCAGCAAACCCCGTCCGGCCCGGTAAGGGGCGGGAGCAGGGGGGCCAGTTCCCGGTAATTGGCATTATTATCCTGTTGGCCGGCCCCGGCCCAGTTCGACACGCTGCCCGCGGTGGTAAGGCCCACTACATGGGGGGTGGCGTTGAGGGTGGCCCGGTAAGTCTGCTGATCGTTGGTGAATATGGAGGCGGAAAGCACCCCGTCCTTAAAGAGGGTGTTGAGGTACTGGAGGGCCTTCCTAAAGGCAGGATCCGTCCAGGGCGCGATAACCCGGTTCCCTGAAGCGTCCAGGCTGAGGCGGTCGGGGGTGTAATAGATAAAGGAATTGATAAGGGCGACGGTGGAATTCTCCCCGTAACCCCCGGAACTCCAACCCCATACCCCGATCTCGTCCTTCTGCCCGTTCCCGTTAGGATCCCGATCCCGGAAGGCGATAAGAGCCTGGCGCAGTTCTTCGGTGGTTTCCGGAAGCTTTATGTTCAGTTTCTGGGCCCAGGCCCGGTTAAAGTAGAGCCGGTTAGGGGTAAGGTTCCAGGTTTCGGGCTGGAAGTTCGGCATACCGTACACGTTTCCGTCCGCCATGGTAATGGTATTCATAATGATATCCATATCCCCTTTCGGGATCCGGGAAAAATACACCGCCTTGGAGGGATCGCTGATGTAGCTGTTCAGGTTGAGAAAAGCCCCCTTAGATCCGAAATCCAGGATCATTTCGGTACTTAGGCTCTGGGTGTAGACCATATCCGGGAGGTCGTTTGAGATTACCATGAGGGATATCTTGGTCCGGCTTTCCGCATTATCGATGGGGAGCATGTAAAAATCCAGGTTGATATTGTGCAGGTTCTCCAGGTAGCGGGTAAGGTAGTTATCCTCGAAACTGGTTACGAAGGGATCGGAGGGGATGCCGATAACCAGAGTCGGTTTCCCCTGGGATGAAGCGTTTGCCCCCCCCTGGGAAGACCGGGCCCCTCCCGAAAATGCCATTCCTGTTGCCGCGAACAGGGCCAATACCGCCAAAAAAACCTTTTTTGAAGTCATGGGACTCCTCCTTGATAAGATATCGATCCCCGGAGTTACCGGGATTTTTAGGAACTGCGCAGCGCCTGAATGGTATCATCCCCCCGTTCCGCCAATCCGGCAAGCGCAAAATTAGAAAATCATTTTGCAAAAAAGAAAAAGGGCCGGCAAAATGGAAAATCGCTTATGCAAAAAAGAAAAAGATGCTATACTGCCCTTCCATGAAGCGGCTGAACCTTATCCTTGTCCGGTACCTCCTTATCTTCCTCTTCTTCGCCGTTTTTATGCTGCTGCTCTTTGTCCCCATTTACCGCTACGTTACCAGCTTTACCCTTCAGAACGAGCTCGCCTATATCGCGGGCAAAATGGAACGGGGAATCGCCGCCCTGGATTCGGTGCTTACCACGCTGAACAACCTGGTTATCTCCGCGGGCAGGGATTCCCGTTTCCTTTTTTTTAAATTCAAAGTGCTGGAAAGCGGGGAACCCTACTGGGACGAGGCCCTTAACCCTTCCGTCCTTACGGAACTGCGGGATCTCCTGAACATGCCCGGCCTCTCCTCCCCCCTGCCCATGGATATGGGGATCCTCTTTCCCGACGGCGCGGCGATTACCCGGCAGAGTGTCTTTTCCCCGCGTATCCCCGTTGAGTTTTACGGCGGCTTTCTGCGCTGCGGCGATCTTTCCCGGCAGGAATGGGCGGATCTGCTGGTTTCCGGGCGCCCCTTCATCCCGGCCCTGCCCTATACCAGCGCCTACTACGGGGAATACCAGGGCCTTACCCTTAGCGCCCACTGGTCTTACGCGGGTTTTCCCGACGAGATTATCTTCTTCGCCATTTTGCCGGTGGAAGAAACGGTCTCCCTTATCGCCGACCGGGACGTGGCGGAGGCGGGCTATGTCCGTATCTACGACGCTAATGGGAAGCTCCTGCTTGCCAGGGGGGAGGGGCAGGGCGGCAATTTCCATGTGCTGAGCGGCCGCAGTTCCGCCTATTCCTTCCGTTACGAAATAGGCGTTGCCCCCTCCCTGATCAACGAAAAGATGCGGCCCCTGAGAAACCACATCATCCGTTTTGCCTGCATCACCACCGGGTTTGTCATTCTCCTGTCCCTGGTCTTCGCCTGGCGGAGTTCGATGCCCGAGCGGGCTTTTCTCGATCGTATCAGTTCTACCAAGATTATCCGTTCCGTATACGGGGCTCACAAGGCCGATTCCCTGCTCGATCTGTTTAAGGGCCTTAAGCGGATCTACCGGGAGGCGGCGGAGAGCATTACGGAGGCGGACACCCGGCTGGAATCCTCCCTCGCGGTCATAGAAAGCCAGACCCATTTGATAGAGGCCCAAACCATCGACCGGATGCGCCAGGCCCTGAAAGCCGGGGACGAAGCGGCCGCCTGCATGATCTTGCGGAACTGCGCCGCCAGCCTTCCGAAGCCGGAGGATCCCCTTATCGCCGGGCTTTTGGCCGGTATGCTCTCCGCCATGATCCGCGAGGTGGAAGCCGATTATTCCGGCCTTGTCAGCCCCCTCGATCTGCCTGAATACGTTCCCGGCGGGCAGGAGGAGCTCTTTGAGCGGCAGTTCCCCGGCTGCTTTTCCCGGATCTGCGAGCATGCCCGCGCCTACAAGGAGAGGGACATCTCCACCCTCGCCCGGGAAGTGCTGCACTACATTAACGAGCATCTTTACGATCCCACTTTGTATATCACCAAAGTGGCGGATCACTTTAGCATTTCCGCCCCGACCCTCCAGAAACAGATGAAACAGAGTACCGGGCAGACTTTCCTTGGCTATGTTGAAAAACGCCGTCTGGATCGGGCCTGCGATCTGCTCAGCAACAGCCGGAAAAGCGTTACGGAGATCGCCGCGGCCTGCGGCTTTTCCCGGGTAAGCACCTTTTCCCGGGCCTTTAAGCAATTTTACGGTTTTTCCCCCAGCAAGCTTCAGACCAGGGGATCCGGGCTTCCCCCCGCCTCTTGACTTAACTTTAACGTGAACATTTAGACTGGGGAGGCTCCCGCTCAGGGGAGCGCAAATTAAAGTACAAGGAGATGGGTATGACCTTTAAATCAGTAACGGATACCTGCAGGCTGAGTAACGGGGTGGAGATCCCCTGCGTCGGCTTCGGCACCTGGCAAACCCCGGACGGGGAAGTGGCGGTTTCCTCTGTTAAAGCGGCCCTGGACGCGGGCTACCGGCACATCGACACCGCCGCCATTTACGGCAACGAGGAAAGCGTGGGCCGGGCCCTCAGGGAAAGCGGCGTTCCCCGGAAGGATATCTTTCTTACCACCAAGCTCTGGAACGAGGATCACGGCTACGACAGCACCCTGCGGGCCTTCGAGGCAAGCAGCAAGCGGCTGGGGACAGACTACTTCGACCTCTACCTGATCCACTGGCCCAATCCGCTCAAGTTCCGCGCCAACTGGCAGGAGGCCAACGCGGGTACCTGGAAAGCCTTTGAGGAACTCTACAACGCGAAGAAACTGCGGGCCATTGGGGTAAGCAACTTCCACCAGCGCCACATAGAGCCCCTGCTCAAGACCGCCGCTATCGCGCCCCAGGTTAACCAGATCCGGCATTGCCCCGGGGACACCCAGGACGCGGTAGTGGAGTATTGCCGGAGCAAGAATATCCTCCTGGAAGCCTACAGCCCCCTGGGGGTCGGGAAGATCCTCAGTTCCCCGGAG
>JAIRRU010000254.1 GCA_031255815.1 Treponema sp.
TCCATAAGGGCGGGGGGCGGACAGTGTACTTCGCGTGGCAGGCCGGCAAGCTGCACCAGGCCATGGGGCTGGAGGAATATTCCCTGCTTATCTCCGGGGCGGTCAAATGGGCCCTTAAAGAGAAATACCCCTACCGCTGCGACGCCCCCACATCGGTCATGATGTCCGTGCGCAGCCAGGAAGGGAGGCTTATGCTGCACTTTGTCAATCTTTCAGGGGGGCAGCGCTTCCTTAAGGAAAACCTGCCGGTCTACGATATCCATGTGGAAGCGGACAGCGCGGCCGCGGGGGAACTCAGGCGGGCCTTCCTCCCGGGCGGCGGAGAACTGCCCCTGGAACGGGAAGGCGGCGTTTACCGTTTTACCCTGCCCAAACTGAAGGATTACGAGCTGGTGGTACTGGAAAAAACAGGGCTGTGAACTTGTTCCAAATTTCCCTGAGCCCGAGAACTTTTTAACCCGGCTCAGTGCGGTTCGCGCCGTTCGCGGCAAAATTTTTCGGCAGCCCGGTAAATCCGGCGGGCCTATCGGACGTTTTAGGGTAATCAGGGTACTGGTATCCAGAAAGGGCAAAGTCTAAAAACTGACTACGAATTTCAATTTTTGTTGATTCCCTTTTTTCCTTCAATTTTCTTCGATTTGAAGAAATTGCTATTTTTTTTGCGAAATAATTATGGCGCGGTTTTCACTTCATGGTTTATAACGATCTCTGTCGCGGATGTATCCTAAACCGCAGACAATTTATCGAAAGAGGAGAGTCGAACGATGAAGAAGAAAACGGTGTTGCTCATGGTTTTCCTTGCCCTGAGCCTCGCGCCCCTGTTTGGGGGAGGGCGGCAGGGAGGGGCAAGCCCTTCTGCCGGAACCCAGAGCCTGGGAACGGGGAGAATTTCCTACCCTATTAACACGGACGTAACCCTGACCTACTGGGTGGCGGTAAACCAGAACATGGCCGCCAACTACGCCAATCTTGCGGACACCCCCTTCGGAAAGGCCCGCCAGGAAAAAACCGGGGTCAGGGTGCAGTACATTCACCCACCCGCGGGGGCCGATACGGAACAGTTTAACCTGATTGTCGCCAGCGGTGACCTGCCCGATATTATGGAGCGCACCTGGATCACCTATACCGGCGGCCCGGAAAAAGCCATATCCGACGGGGTCATCATCAAACTGAACGATATTTTTAACAACTACGGGCCCAATGTCAGGGCCTACTTTGACGCTCACCCGGATTACGACAAGATGATCAAGACCGATAACGGCAGTTACTATATGTTCCCCTATATCCGGGGCGACATCGGGCTTCTGGTGACCAACGGCCCCCAGATCCGCAAGGACTGGCTGGACGAACTGGGACTGCCGGTTCCCGAAACTATTGACGACTGGCACACGGCCCTGACCGCGTTCAAAGAAAAAAAGGGATCCCGTGCGCCCTTTACCTTTACAAACTGGAACCTTGTCCCCTTTGCCTATGCCCACGGAGTCCCGCCCCGGGCCTTCTTTATCGGGGATGACGGAAAGGTTGTCTACAGCCCTATTCAGGACGGCTACCGGAACTACCTTAGCCTTATGGCCCAGTGGTACCAGGAGGGTCTTCTCGATCCGGACATCGCTACCATGCAGACTTCCGTATTGAACCAAAAAATGGTAGCGGGCGTTTCAGGCGCCACCGCCGCCCAGGTTGGCCAGGGTATGGGCACCTGGACTACTAACGCCCGGGCCACGAATCCCCAATTCCGGCTTGCCGCCACGCCCTACCCGGTACTCAAAAAGGGCGATAAAGTCTCGATGATCTACACCTCCTTCCCCTACCAGGGCGGAGGCTGCGCGGCCATTACCACTGCCTGTAAAAACGTGGAAGTAGCCGCCCGTTTCCTGGACTGGAACTACAGCGAGGAAGGCCACAACCTCAACAACTTTGGGATTGAGGAGGTTTCCTACAACTGGGTTAACGGCTATCCTACCTTTACCGATTTAATCTTCAACAACCCTAACGGCTGGCCTGTGGCCCAGTCCCTGGCCTCATACGCCCTATCCCAGGGGAGCGGGCCTTACATCCAGGATATCCGCTACCTTGAGCAATACTACGCCCTGCCGGAGCAGCAGGCGGCTGTTAAGACCTGGCCCTTCCCGGAAATGCTTAAGCATCTCCTGCCCCCGATAACCCCCACCCCCGATGAAAGCCGGGAATACGCCCGGATTATGGGTGAGATTACCACTTACCAGACCGAGATGGAGATCAAATACATTCTGGGCACCGAGCCTCTTTCCAACTTTGAAACCTACGTCAGCACCATCAAGCGGATGGGCATTGACCGGGCCGTCGAAATTCAGAACGCCGCCCTTACCCGCTACAACGCCCGCTAAGAGAGCCCGGCGCTGAAAAAAAATTCCCCCTCTGGTATGATTCAGTTGTACAATACCAGGGGGGTTTTATGGGCAACTATCCAAAGACGATGAAGGCGCTGGCCGCCTACAGCCAAAGCGATTACCGTTTTGTAAAAGATTACCCTTCGCCCGAATGCGGGGACGGGGACATTATCATTAAAACCGAAGGCTGCGGCATCTGCGCGGGGGATCTTAAATGCAGGCACGGGGCCGCGATGTTCTGGGGCGATTCGGTTCAGCCGGCTTACGTAAAACCTCCCTTCATACCCGGGCATGAATTTTTAGGCTGTATTGTGGAAAAGGGAAAAGACGTGGAGGGGTGGGAAATCGGCGACCGGGTTACCGCCGACCAGATCGTTCCCTGCGGCGAGTGCCGGTTCTGCAAAACCGGCAGGTACTGGATGTGCCAGCCCCACGGCATCTTCGGCTTTCAGGCGGAAAACAACGGCGGCATGGCTGAGTATGTGCGCTACCCGAAAATCGCCGTAATACACAAGGTTCCGAAGGACATGCCCCTTGAAAAGGCCCTCCTTATCGAGCCCTACAGTTGCTCGAAACACGCGGTAGACCGGGCCGATATCCAGTACGACGATGTAGTGGTCGTTGCCGGCGCGGGAACCTTGGGCCTGGGCATGATCAGCTACGCGGCGCTGAAGCTCCCCCGGGCGCTTGTCGCCCT
>JAIRRU010000050.1 GCA_031255815.1 Treponema sp.
TCCGTACTTTTAGCCTAAACAAGGTACTACCTTGCTTAGGCTAAAAGTATAGGTAAAGGGATTTAGGAAATTCACCGCGAAGGCGAAGAAGGCGCACGAAAGGCAGGACAGAGCGCTTACCCATTCCTTCGTGTTCCGGCGAGCCGCAGTTCGCCTTGCTGCGCTGCCGCCCCGGCGGTTTAAATTCTTATTCCCCGCTTGCTGCTGTTATCCTGAGTTTTAGCCTAATCAAGCTACCGGGAACTTGCCGCAGAGGGTCTTCCGCTGACCCGCCGTCATCCGCAAAACGCTTGCCGGCGGAGAGACTTGAACTCTCACAGGGTTGCCCCCAGCAGATTTTGAGTCTGCCGTGTCTGCCATTTCACCACGCCGGCTAAAGCGCCGCGCTAAGCGGCGTTGCTTCGACACTGTAACACGCGTCGGCGCTAAAAACAAGCATCGCCGCCGGGGAAACGGAGGCGGTCTTTAGACCGCCTTACGCGCCGCGCCGGCTAAAGCGCCGCGCTAAGCGGCGTTGCTTCGACACGGTAATGCGCACCGGCGCTAAAAACAAGCGCTTGGAGAAAATCGCTCATTTCCAATCCCGCGTTTACGCGAAGGCGATAAGTTCGTTCGGTTCAAGGCTGATCCGCTGTCTTTCGGCGCCGGCGGAGAATTCCCCTTCCACCCTGGCGGCTGACATGTTGGCGGCGCTTTTTACCCGGCCTTCCCAATCGCTTACTACCCGCAGGCCCGCCGGCGCGCTGAAAAGCTCCCTGCCGTTGAGAAGGCCGCTGACGCCCCTCTTCCCTGTTTCCACCGTATAGCTGTTGCCGTCCCACTTCTGGGTGTAGGAAAGCTCGTGATCCTTTCTGCCCAAAGCCCCCCACCAGATCTCGTCAAACTGAAGGTGGACGCCGTAGAAGCGGGAAATGTACTCCAGGACGCTGAGGGCGGTGGGGCCGTAGGTAGTGCGTTTACCGGCCTCTGAAAATTCGCCCGTAAAGGGATCGAACTGCTGGGGGAAGGTATTGCGTTTTCCCACGCAGTCGATAAGCTTGGCGCCGAAGACGGCCATTTCGGAGTAGAAACCGTAGTTCTCAAGGGCGCGTATCGCCCGCTGGTAGCTAAGGCCCTCGCACTGCCCGCTCCAGTTGTTCTCGCTGATGTTTCTGAAAACAGGGTTGTTCACCGCTATGGAGGGAAGGGGCATCGGGGTAAAGAATTCCTCGGGGTTGAGGAGATGCCGCGTGAGGAAACGGCGGGCCATGTCCTCCGAAAAAGCCTGGTGGTACATGACCCTGAGGTTGTTGTGCTGCAAGGCCGGCATGAACCGGTTGTCCCGGTCCCGGTCGTAACAGGCGTCCCGGCTTTCGTCCCACAGGTAGGATCGGATCTTCCGCCGCAGCCCGGCGGCCTTTTCGTTCCACCGGGCTTCTTCCCCGTTATCAAGGAGCCGGGACAGTTTCGCCAGGTTTAGCCGGGCGTCGTGGGAATAGCCCATCACGTCCATGGATTCAATGGGAAAGACCGGATCGTTCAGGGGCGGCGTCTCGCCGGGCCAGTTCCAGCGGGCTTCGAGCGCCCCGGCAAAACGGTTCGAATGATCCTCCCCCGTATCAAGGGGGCACCAGATCTCCAGACAGCCGTCGCCGTCCGAATCCCGGTACTTCCAGAGGTAGGCGTCAAAGGCTTCCAGGGAGCGGTAGAGCCTTTCCAGGTATCCGGCGCTTCGTTTTTTCCCCCAGTAGTAAAGGTTCAGGGCGTGGTGGGGAAAACAGAAACCCTGAAACTGAAAGAAGGCGGGCTCCGGTTTCCCGTCAACGATACTGATCCGGTAGGGGTAGCGGCCGTTTTCGTGCTGGTACTCCGTAAAGAGGCTTACGTTGTTGATCGCCGCTTCCATGTTCCGCTTGGCGTACATCTCGCCGCCCATGGGCTGGGTTTCTATCCAGATTGAATTGTAACCGCCCCCTTCAATCAAAACCGGGCGTCCGCCAAAGTCCTTTACGTTGCCTTTAAGCACGGCTTCCGCCGCCTTGTAGAGATCGCCCAGAAAACGGTCGGAACTCTCAAACTCCACCGATGTTTCAAGGGCTTTTAGATCTGCAGTTTCCTTCATGGCTCGATTTTACCCTGTCCGGACAGATTGCGGAACCCGTCCCGCTACAAACATATACCGGCGCTTTCCAGGGCTTTCCCAAACACCGCAAGGCTTATGTGGGATTGGGCAAAGGGCTTGGTTCCGCTCCCCATCATCACCAGGGCGTCTCCGATTACCTGTTTTTCCCCGCCCCGGGAATTTGCCGCGGAGCCGAGGGAAGACCTGAACAGCTCCATGCCGCCTTCCAGGTATTTTTTATCCCCCGTAAGCTCGTAGGCGTAAGCCAGGGCTTCAAGCGCGATTGTATTGGCGCTGGTGTGGTTAAGGCTGGGCAGCTCCTTGTAGATAAACTGCCCGTCGCACAGCCGGGTGTTTTCCAGAAGATCGTCCATGGCGCCGATTATCATTTCCTTAATAAGGGCCGAGGGGCGGACCCGGTAATAGCGCATAAGGCTGTTTACCGCTACGGAGATCATGAAGGGAACCCGGATAATCGTGTTGCTCGTATAGGGGGAAAGCCAGTGACCGAATTCTTCGCGCCACTCCGCAAAGTGCCCCACTATCCACTCGCAGCGAGCGAGCCAGGTCTCATCGTTGGTCTCGATGTAGAGGGCCGTTAGGGAACGGAGGGCCCAGCCGGTTTCCCGGGCGCTGATCTCTCCCTTCCGCTGAAAATCCGGGGTCTCAAGGAGGCGCAGGATGTTCCGGCCGATTCCCAGCGCCGAATCAAGGCCCCGCCTGTCGCCGGTAAGGTGGTAGTAATCCAGGAGGCCCTCCACCCATTCATGGCTGGGGGCCAGATGCCCGGTCACATGGCGGGCGCTGTGCATAACCTGGCCGCCCGTCCGGAGGGGATCTTTGCTGTAGTGGCATATATCCACATCCATCCAGTGCCGGGCCGAAACCAGAAGTTTGTCCAGGTAACGGCGCTCGCCGCTGCGGGCGTACATGAGCATATTGGCGTGGGGGTAGTCGTATTCCTGGTTGGTCCATACCGGCTCGCCGTTCCCCCGGCCCTGGTTGGTGTAACCCGCATCCACCGCGTCCCCCCAGGCCAGCATCCCGTAGGCCCTGCCGGTGCTGTCCGCCGCGGAACGGAGCCGGCTTTCCAGGGCGGGGACAGGCTTGGCGGGGATGACGTTTTCCAGCACCCCTGCCGCCCGGAATGTCTCCGGTTCCAGCAGGGGCCGATCGGGCATCTGCATCTGAAGGGAACGGCAGTCCAGCTCGTTTATGCCCGCCCGGCCGTCGTGGAGGTGGAAGAATACCGAGTGGGTCTTCTCCATGCCCTGGAGTATCCGTACAGGGGCCTGCCCCCCGGGCATGAGGGAAACGAGGATCCCCTTGCCGTCGGCCCGCAGGGCCTTGGGAAAATTCTGCTGGGCCTGGAAGATGGTCGCGCAGATCCCCTTACCGTTTTTCCGCCAATCCGCGAAAAAAGTTCCGTAGTTAACTTCGGGGATCTGCTCGTTGGATTCGTACAGAAGGTATTCGGCGTCGATGAGTTTTTCCAGGCCGTCCCGGGCTGGGGCTTCCTGGATGCGGGTCTTGTAATTGGAAATACCCAGGGCGACGGCGGCCTGGGGATCGTCTTCCTTTACCCGGAGCGTAAGGGCTTCCAGGGGCAGTTCCGCCGCATCCTCGCGGTGGGTAAAACGGTATTCAACCTGAAACCAGGGATGCCCGGCGGTAAAATGGAGCCTTACCGTAAAGCTGAAGAGATCCCTGCCGTTCTTGTCGTAGTGCCTGCCGCCATTCCTGACGATTACCCGGTAGGGGCCTTCCTCGCAGAATTCCCAGTCTTCTTCCAGTTTGATAAGGTAGTCCGTAGCGCCGCTGCTCAAAACGGGCCCCTCGATTTCGGAACCGTCAAAAAACGAGGGGCCTTTCAGGGACTCAAAGAGACGGCTTTCGCCTTTTCCGGCAAGAACCGCTTCCAGAACGCCGGTATTGATAACGCGGTTCTTTAAATCGCTTTTAACCGCGGGCAGGGTTTTGTCAGGGATCCCCCCGTCGGCGGAAAGAAAATATTTTTCCGGTTTCGCGCCGGGAAGATCGGCCAGGAAAGAAAGATGAACGAATTTGATCGAAGCGTCGGGCCACCGGGACGTAACCCTGGCCTGGGGGCGGATCCGGGCGCCCTTGCCGTCCAGGATCATAAGCTTGGAGGCGTCGGGCAGCGCGGATTCCGGGAAGGGAACCGCGGTCTCTACAAATTCGCCTCTGCGCTCGTACCGGGAAATCATGTCAAAACGTAACGCAATCATACGCTCCCTCCGGAAAAAATGTCGGGGTTATTCGGGCCTGTTTCAAAAACTGAAGTTTTGGAACAGCCTTGATTTGGAAACTTCAGTTTCCGGGCAACTCCCGTTAAAAAAACTGTTTGGTGTTATCACCGTATCAAAGTTATCATAGTATCAAAAAAATGCCAAACGGCCTGTTTTCACCGGGAACGGGGTTCCGCGCCGGCGGGTTTCGGGACAGGATCGGCTTAGCGCGAAAAGACTGAAAAATGCAAAAAACAGTCGCTTTTGTACATAGCTTAGGGGGGCCTCTCCCCTTATCATAAGTAACCATTGAGTTTGCTCCAAAAGCTGAAGTTTTGGGGGAGCCTCTGAAGGTACGGGGTAAGGGCTATGGCTAAAATCGTAAAGATAAAAGATCTGGTCGTGGATGAGTTCGCGGTAAAGAACTACGTGGGCCGGGACGCGGAAGGCCACGCCCACCCGGGGCGCGAAAAAGATTCCACCGCCTTTATGGTCAGGATAATTGCCGATAACGGTCTTGAGGGAATTTACTTTTCCTCCGCCAGTTACGTAAAGCCCAACGCGAATTACCATATCCCCAAAGACGCGGCGGATTATGCGGCGGGAACCAGGGGCTATTCGGTTCCGGATATTTTGCGCAGTGTTATTAAACCCATGATCCTGGGCGAGGAGGCTAGCGCCAGGGAACGGATCTTCAACAAGATCGCCCAGCGCCAGCGCTTGAACCAGGCGATCAACGAAAAGGTGCTGGCCTACACGGACTGCGCCCTCTGGGATCTGGCGGGAAAGCTGGCGGGGCTGCCGGTGTACAAACTCCTGGGGGGAAGCCGCAACAGGATCCGGGCCTATGCCAGCACCATGGTGGGGGATCACTATGAGGGCGGCCTCGACACGCCGGAAGCCTACGCCCGTTACGCCGTGGAATGTAAAAAACAGGGCTTTACCGCTTACAAGCTCCATACCTGGGCGGAACTGCCCTGGACGGAATCGCTGTGCCGATCCACGGCGGACTGGAAACGGGACGCCGAGGCCTGCCTCGCGGTACGGGCCGCGGTGGGGGAAGACATGGATCTGATGCTTGATCCCTTCCACTACTACGATCGCTACGACGCCTTGAAGCTGGGCAGGGAACTGGAAAAGG
>JAIRRU010000091.1 GCA_031255815.1 Treponema sp.
CCCTTCCTGATGATCTTGAGCGCCAGATCGCAGAGGTACTCGTAGTAATCCGAGGCGTAGTACTCCCGGTCCTCCCAGTCGTAACCCATCCACCTGATGTCCCGCTTGATGGCCTCCACGTAGGAGATATCTTCTTTTTCCGGATTGGTGTCGTCGAAGCGGAGGTTGCACTTGCCGCCGAAACGTTCGGCCATGCTGAAGTCGATATAAAACGCCTTGCAGTGGCCGATATGGAGCCAGCCGTTGGGCTCCGGGGGAAAACGGGTATGCACATAGCTAAAGCGGCCCGAGGCCAGATCTTCCCTGATAAATTCACTGATAAAGTCGTTCCCTCCGGGAATACTCTCCGCCCTTTCCATGCATACTCCTTTTAACGTCATTCAGCCGTAACGCAGTTTCAAAACTTTTCGTAGTTTCAGTAACTCTACGGCCTCTTTTCAGGCTTCTTTTTAGCCCGGGCTTCACCCCCGGCTCTCTCTTAATATACTCCCCGCTATCGCAGGGTTCAAGTGATAAGCGCGCCGCTTTCCAGCGGTTCCGGGTTGAGACGGTATTCGGGGACGAATTCGAGCGTGTCCCGGCAGGGCTCCGGTTCGAGCCCGGCGGCCCGGACAAAGGCGGTAGCTTATCAGACACTTTAGTCTTTACAAGGTACTACGGTTCACCGGAATACGAAAGAACGAATAAGCGTTCCCCGCCCGGCCCTAAAAATTAGTCAGGTAGCAGATCCCGATAAGCAGTACCGGCCAGAGGGCTCTGGAATCGGGCAGCCCGAGCGCCGCTTCGCCGTTCCTATTCCCGTGGGACTTGGCCTCCATGTAGTTCAGGAGCTGGCCGCCGTACCACCAGAAAAGCCCCATCTGGATGTCGATGCGCAGGGCATACTCGATAAAATCCTCGTGGGTACTCTGGGTGCCGAAAAAAAGATACGCCAGTTCTTCCAGGATCCCCCCGAAATGAGACAGGGCCCTTTCCAGATCCCCCTGTTCTATCTCCTCAATAAATGAAGGAAGCCTGTCTTCCAGTTTATCTTTCCGGATCTCGTCCGCCTTTTCGACCCAGGTTTTCCTGATCAGGAGATCCAGATTGTTCTGGAAATGCTCAAGGAAAACATGCAGCTCCGCCCCGGTTTTGTTGGCTTTGAGGAGGCGTTCATAATCGGCCCCAATCCCCAGAATTTCGGCAAAGGCCGCGGCCGCGCCCGGCTCCGGCCCCTTTCCGGCGGGAAAACCCTTTGGAGGGAACAGTTTTTCCGCCACTTTCCGGTATTCTCCGGGGATCGACTTGTTGGTATACAGAGTAGAGCCGTGCATCAGTTAACCATGCTAAGAAAAAAGAACTGTGTCAAGGCAAGGGGCGCCGGGACGGAACGCGGGCAGAGCCCGCAGGATGCGCGTAAAGGGAAAAGGCCGATGCAGGCGGCTTCCTTCCGGCCCCGCTCTGCCGCGGCGCCGGGCCAGGATGGCGGTTAAATTTCGTCCCCGCCCTCCGCGGCCCGGGGCTTGGCGTACAGATCCAGCCAGGCCCGCAGGGCCCGCCTGGTGGAATCGAAGGCAAGTTCATCAAGCTTAAGCTCTTCGGGCCTGATAAAGCGGACCCCGCCGATTTCCCTGGCCTGGAGCCGGAGATCCGCCCGGGTCAAGCCCGGGGCGTCGAGGGTGAAGAACAGATCGCAGGTATTGTAGGGGATGCCGCGGTAGGGGTAAAGGTTGGGGAAGGAGGCAAAGAGGCTCAGCCCTTTAGGGATCGTTCCCCCGGCGGCGCCGGCCAGGGGCGCTTCCCAGCCGATCTCCTCCCGCAGTTCCCGCAGAAGCCCTTCCGCCGCGCCCTCGCCGGGGTCTACAAAACCGCCGGGCAGATCGAGCTTTCCCCTGGCGGGCTCTTTCCCCCGCACCAGGAAGACAAGCCCCTGTTTTGAACGGATTACGCAGCCGGTGGCCGCGGCGGTGTTGTGGTAATAAACGAAACCGCAGCCGGGGCAGGAAAATTTATGAGTTCCGTCGAAGCGGATCCCCGGAGACCCGCAGGCGGGGCAGTATTTCCACATGGGCCAGAGCATAGCACCCATCCGGCGGGGGGGCAAGCGCAGGGCGCCGTCCGGGGCGGGATTGACAGGGGCGGCATGCACGCCTTGACAAGGAGAGCCCTTGGGGGAACCATAGATCCATGGTATCCCAACGCGGCCTGCAGGTTCGCACCTACGAATGTGACAGTTACGGCCATGTGAACAACGCCAACTATCTGAACTACCTGGAATACGGCCGTTGCGAATTCCTTAAAGACGCGGGCTTTGACTATCCCGGCGCGGTAAAAGCCGGGTACGGGGTCTACGTTGCCCGGGTCGAGATAGATTACAAACGATCCGCCCTGCCGGACGATGAGCTTTTGATCAAAACCTGGCCTGTTAAGAAGGGCGCGGTAAGCGGGATGTTTGCCCAGGAAATATGGCGGGGGGAGGAACTCCTGGTGGAGGCGAAGGTTACCTGGGCCTTTGTGGATTCCCAGGGCATACCCGTCAAGATTCCCGCCGCCTTCGACTTGCCGGGCCTTAAACCGGAACAAAAGCCGTAATTTTTCCCTTTTCATTAAACCGCCGCGCATAGCCGCGCCCTATATAGGGCATGAAATTTCTTTCTTTTCGGGAAGGGGCGGGGCTCTTTTTGGCTTCCGCCCTGTTTTGGGCGCACTCCCTGCCCGCGGAGACGCCGGAAGGGGCGAAGGGAGGGACGGCTTTAATACCGCCTTTCGCGTGGTACTTTCTCTGGAGCGGCGCGTGGGAGGACAAAAAGGATCTTATCCAGCGGGGGGATCTCCGGCTCAGCCTTCCCCGGCAGGGCTTAACCCTGCGCGGGGAGATCCTGGACAAAGAAGCCGCCCGATTCCATTGGCCCTGGGAGCATCCCCCGGTATTCGCCCGATCCTTTGACGGATCAGGCGCGGCGGTTCAGGGCGGCCTTTACCACCATCCGAGCGGCACCCGGCTGCTTTACGGCGCTCTGGAAGAATGGGGGCTTCCCGCCCGGCTCCGCAATACCTGGCAGCGTTCCGCGCCCTTCACGGAAAACCGGAAACCCTCAACCGCGGATCTCAGGACTGCGCCCGTTTCCTCCGCCGAGCCGGAACTCTACCTCTATTTGGGAAGCCCCCGCCTGAGCCTTCCCTTCCGGGGCGCCGGGGCTTCCGGTGAAAGCGCCGCCGAAGCTTCCGCCGGGAAGGCCGCCGGGCCCCTCGTCCTGCGGGGCTTCGGCACCGCCCGCTTCGGCAGTGCCGATCGCCCTGCCTTTGGCGGCGGGCTTGAGGGCTGGTTCGGGGGAAAGGCGAATATAAACCTTGAAGGCTTCTACACCGGATGGAAGCTGCCGGCAAAGAAAGGTTCCGCCTGGTTTTCCGAAACCCCTCCTCTGCCGGAACGGGATTTCCGGCTCTACGGCCTGGGGCTCCTGGCGGACACCCCGTTTTTCGGCTTGAGTTCCGACTGGGCCTGGTCGGAGACTTTTGCCTGGGGCAGGGATCTTTACGGGGCCCTGGGGCTGCGTGTAGGCCGCTCCGGCGCGGCGGCGCTGAAAGGCTGGCAATTGTCCCTGGCGGCGGACGGGGCGGGGGCCCGCTTTACCGGCAGCGACGGTTCCGTCCCGGGGGCGGGGTTCAGAACAGGGGCAAAGATAGAGTGGCGGGGAAAGGGAGGCCGTCTCTTCCGGGCGAACGGCGCCCTGCGGAGCCCCGGCTTGGAAGAGCCTTTCAACCGCGCCAACGCGGGCCTCTACTTCCGGCTGCCCGCCGGGCGGGGCCCTTTCTCCGTAAGCCGGGTTTCCCTTTCCGCGAGCCGGGACGGCAGGGATCAGGAAGAAACGCTGGACGGCGTTGAAAGCGGCCTGGGCTTCAGCATCAGGCCCCGGGCCTTCCCCCCCTGGTTCTTCGAAATCCTCCTGGGGGAACCCGATCCGGGAAAGGCCTTCGAATTCTGGCTTAGCCCCCTGAATTTTCACATCTCCGCTTCCCTCAAGGGGATCCGGGAGGATGTTTCGCCGCCCTCTTACTCATTCTATTCCGTCAGGGCCGGAGGGGATCTCTACGGGTCGCCGCGGTTTTTCCAGTTCAGGCTGGGCCTGGCCTACGGGGATCAAAGCGGCGGGGAAGGCCTCTGGGATTTTTCTTTTTCCGCCGCGCTGCGCGTAAAACCCGGCAGGCTCAGCTTTAAGATCGCCTCGGATGATTTCCCCCGGGCCTGGGCCTATACCCTTTCCTGGCGTCTTGAAAAGAAGTGATTAAGGAACAAGCTCAAATGTGTCTTTGGTCTTTACAAGGTATCCGTATCCGGACGGCAATGAGATAGCGGATTCAGAAGTATCGAGGTTTTCGATGTAAAAGTTCGTGGTGTTAGCGTGGTTCGCGGCTATCCTTTTATCTGTACTTTTAGTCTAAT
>JAIRRU010000129.1 GCA_031255815.1 Treponema sp.
TTGGGGAGCATATCCATATCCTGCCCGCTTGTTACACAAATTTTTCGTTGATATAATCCGGCGTTCCCAGGGTTCTGAGATAGGCCGCTGTATTCTCCGCGTCTTCCTCGCTGACAAAAGCGCCCTGGGCGCGGATGGGGAAGGGGTTTTCCGGGTACCGATGGATATAGTGATTTTGAAGTACTACCTGTCCATGAATAATTTACGCACGTTTTTTTGCAAATACTGGGTATTTTTGCTACGGTTTAGCCGGGCCGGGAACTTGGGGGTTCGACAACACGAACCACACTAATGTAGATGGAGAGCCGGGTTTTCGGTGTTCAGTCCGTGTGGTTAGAGAGGTTCGCGGCTACCTTTTTATCCATACTTTATCAGTATTGTTGGCGGCCTGGTTGATTTTGTACTGCACAATTTTCTCGCGGCCCCCCGGCGGCCTTATCCGGAAGACATCTTCAAGCTCAGCCTTTTCAGGAACCAGGTACCGATTCTGGCCGCGGCAATCCTTTCCCGTATACCCATCAATATCGCGGATCGGTTCATCGCCGTTTTAGGCGGTTACGGCGTCTCCCGCCTGTACCGTCTGGCCGCCTGAGCGGCCCGGCGCAGCGCGTTTTTATCCGGCCCAAGGCCGCCGGAGCAACGCGGGAGCTTCCCTAAAGACCCGTAATTTGTTAAAGTAGGGGGAGTTTTCTCCAAAACCCGCGGTTTTGGGAAGGCGCCATATAAAACACAGCGGGAGAGGGATCCTGATCCCCGGCCCGCCGATGAAGAGAGGGAGATATGATTCGAGGCGGCGATATCGTTAAGGGGAGCTGTTTGCTCCAGAAAGGGCAGCCCTACCTGGTGGTTGAAAGGGAATTCCACAATCCCGGAAAGGGAACCGCCATTGCCCGCATCAAAATGAAGAGCATAAAAGACGGATCGGTTCTGTCTCTGACCATTCCCACCCAGCAGGAAGTGGAGGACGCCCAGGTGGACATCCGCTCCTGCCAGTACCAGTATGCCGATCAGGACAATTACCACTTTATGGACGGCGAGTCTTACGACCAGTACGAGGTTCTCATCGGGGAAAACGAGGAGAAGAAATTCTACCTCAAAGAAGGCGAATCCTACGAGCTGACCATTTGGGAAGGCCGGGTAATCGACATCAAGATCCCCTACAAAGTGGTCTTTACCGTGGCGGAAAGCGAAAACTACGTGAAAGGCGATACGGTTTCGGGGGCCACCAAGCCCGTTACCACCGAAACGGGACTTACCGTCCGGGTTCCCCTCTTTATCAAACAGGGGGAGAAGATCCTGGTCAACACTGAAACCAACGAATACGTCGAACGGGTTAACGGCTGAACCCCGTGACCCGTCCGGAGGGGGGAAGCCTCCCCCCTGGCTGCGAACCTTCGGTTCTCCGCCACCCCTCTCCGCGGGGGGCGGCCCCCCCGCAACCCCTCCGATTCCGGGGAGCTTTGAAAGGGATTACGGCCCTTACCTAAAAAGCTACAGCAACAGGGAAGCCCTCTTCCGGTTCCGGGGCATAGATTTCCGTTTTTCCCTTTCCCTGGGGCTTTTCAGTTCGGCTGACATAGACCGGGGCACCCGGCTCCTCCTCAAGGTTTTCTCCCGGATGCTGGACGAAAGCGCGGCCGCTTCGCGCCCCCTGCCCCGGCGGGTTTTGGACGCGGGTTCCGGAACCGGGGTTATCGGGATATGCGCCGCCCGGGCGCTCATGGCCGCCGGGCTTCCGTCCCTTAAAGTCCGCGCCCAGGATCGGGACGATCTTGCCCGGATCTTCAGCGGGGGAAACGCCCTGAAGAACAGCCTTCCCCCGGCCCTGTTCAGCGCCCATACAGAGCCCCTCCTTGCCTCAGCCGCCGGGGAAACCTGGGATCTTATCCTCTCCAATATCCCCGCCAAGGCGGGAAGGCCGGTGCTGGAGGACTTTGTCCCCCGTTCAGCCGGGCTCCTTTCCCCGGAAGGCCGGGCCCTCATCGTGGCGGTGAATAGCCTGGCGGATTTTTTCCGTACCCGGATCAAGGCCTCCGCCCGGCTCCTCGGGGAGGAAGCCGGGCCGGAGCACAGGGTTTTTGTATACGCCCCTCCCGAAACCCGCCCCTCCGGAGGGGCGGCGGCCTCTTTCCCGGAAATCCGCCGCGTCTACCTGCGGAATTCCGGCGATTACATGATGGAGGGCTTGGGCTACCGCATCGAGGCCCTGCACGGGGCGGCTGAATTCGACCGGCCCGGCCCGGCGGCGGAGGCCGCGGCCCGGCTGCTATGCCGCCTGGGGCCGGAGAAACTCTTCGCGCCGGGGCCCTTCCTGATCCACGAGGGCGGCCAGGGCCACTTTTCCGCCTGGCTCCCGGGCTTCTTGCGGCAAAAGGCCCTGTTGCCGCAGGCGCTGATCCTCCACGGCAGAAACATCATCGCCCTGGAGGCGGCCCGCTACAATACGGCCGCCGCGTATCCCGGCGGGGAAACCCCGATCCGCATCGTCCCCGGCATGGATCTGGCCCTGGATCGGGAGCTTCTCAGCCGGGCCCTTCCCGGCCGCAGCGGGAGGGAAGCGGCGGCTTACCGTTTTATTGCCGCCTTCCCCGAACCCGTGCCCCAGACCAGGCGCTACGGCGAAATCTGGAAAGCTTTGGAAGCCCTGCTCCTCCCCGGCGGTGCGGCGCTGCTCAGCCTTCCCGCCACGGAGGCCGAGCGGTTCAACCGGAACAAACCGGAGGGGGAAGGGAAAAGCCCCGGCGAAGGGGGATTCGTCTGTCTGGGAGACCTTAAGCGGCAGGGCTTCCGCGCCATGGCCTTCCGCAAGGAACAGAGGCCCTAGCCGCCGCGTGCCAAAACCCGGCGGGAATCAGGATTTCGCGTAGGCCGAACGGGCGGCCTTAACGAACTGGTTCATCAGATCCGTATATTCCATATTGATGATCCATCCCATGACGGTCTTCTGGAGGGGGAATTTCCTGAGTACCCGGCTGCTAGTGGTATAGCGGATATACGTCCATTCCCTGCCCTCAAGCCGGACGCTTTCAAAATACCACTGGCCCCAGGCATCCTTTATCGATCCGTCATCGGCCACATGGGTAAAGTCGAGCAGATAGCGTTCCGGGGTATTCTCTTTTTCCACCGCCAGCAGGGTGTAGTAGGTGTCGAAGGAGAAGCTCTTGAAACCGACCCCGATGTGCCAGTCCTGGTAGGCCCCCTCGTTCTCCCGCCTTACCTGGATGCTCCTCATCCGCTTAAAAACCTGGGGGTAACGCTCGTAATCGGTTACTATCTTCCGCAGGGTTTCCTGGGGAATGTCGACGCATATATGGATATCGGCCAGCATGCCTATCCACTTGGACTGCCCCTCCCCCTCTTCGTTGGAAACGTAAGTCCGGATAACGCCGGGTTTGTTCATAATCCGGGGCAGTTCCGTGCCGGCGGGCATTGCCGCCTCCTGGCCCCGCAGGGCAAAGGGGAAAAGAAGAAGAAGCGCAAAGGAAAAACGCCGGGACAATTGGTACATAAGGCTAATTTACTAATACAGAAAAATATTTTCCAGGAATATTTTGCAAGTATTTCTTGAACCGGGCCGCTTAGGCCTGCCCGGCTGTCCCGGCAAAGGGATCGGTATAGCCCCGCGCACCAAGCGCCGAATCCGGACGGAACAGAGGCGCCCCCCTGTTCCCCATGAGGTTCAGCCTGGCCCGTAAACCGCTCAACATTTTTTTAGTTCCTCGTCTAACAAAAAATCGCCGGGGTTTTTTGCGGCCCGCTCCCCTCGTTTCGGGCAGGAGCCGCAGCCGCAAGCGCAGCCGGTCTTCCCCTTGCGTATATTAAGTATCAGACGCACGGTAAGGGAAATCAAGATCGCGAACACGATAAAACCCACGATGATATTTCCCGCGTTGGTTTTTAAAAATTCCATACCCGGCTCCCCTCTGTTCTTACCGGTTCCTAAGCGGCGCCGCGAAGAGCCCTGGCTTCGGACAGTTTCTTTTCCGCGGGTTTCCGCACCAGGAGGCAGATCAGCAAAGCCAGAACCGCAAAGCCCGCCAGGGTGCCGATGTTGAAACCCCCTCCGCTCAGGAAGCTGCCCAGCTGATACACGATAAGGGCCAGCACGTAACCGAAAACCAACTGATAGGAAATGGCAAAGGCAGTCCACCGGGGGTTGTTCATTTCCCGCTTTATCGCGCCGATAGCGGCGAAGCAGGGGGGGCAGTACAAGTTAAACACAAGGAAAGCGTAGGCGGAAAGGGGGGTAAAATTCGCCGCGAAGGCGCCCCACATTTCCTCCCCCGACTCGCCCACTTCCGCAAAGCCGTAGAGTACCCCCATGGTGCCCACCACGTTTTCCTTTGCCACAAAACCCGTAATAGTGGCTACCGCGGCGTCCCAGGTTCCAAAACCCAGGGGGGCAAAGACGATCGCGATGGCCGAGCCGATGGAGGCAAGCAAACCCTCGTTCAGGTCTTCCACCATGCCGAAGCCCCCCTCGGTAAAGCCGAAGCTGGAGAGGAACCATATTACCACCGCGGAAAGCAGGATCACCGACCCCGCCTTCTTGATGAAAGACCAGGCCCGTTCCCACATACTGCGAAGCACGTTTACCAGCCCCGGCACATGGTAAGCGGGAAGTTCCATCACGAAAGGGGAAACTTCGCCCAGGAAGGGCCGGGTCTTTTTCAGCATGATCCCCGACAGGACCACCGCGACAATGCCCAGGAAATAGGCGCTGGGCGCCACCCACCAGGCCCCGCCCAGCACCGCGCCGGAAATAAGGGCGATAATGGGGAGCTTTGCCCCGCAGGGCATAAAGGTGGTAACCATCACCGTAAGCCTGCGGTCGTGTTCGTTTTCGATGGTGCGGGAGGCCATGACGCCGGGGATGCCGCAGCCCGTGCCGATGAGCATGGGGATAAAGCTTTTCCCCGAAAGCCCGAAACGGCGGAAGATCCGATCCAGGATAAAGGCGATCCGGGCCATGTAACCGCAGGCTTCCAGGGCGGCCAGGAAGAGGAAGAGAACCACCATCTGGGGGACAAAGCCCAGAACCGCCCCCACGCCGGCCACGATACCGTCCAGGATAAGCCCGTTAAGCCATTCCGCGGTACCGGCCATTTCCAGAAGCCCGCCGATGAGCACCGGGATACCCGGCACTTCCAGGCCGAAGAGACTCCAGCCCTCGCCGAAAAGGCCGTCGTTGGCCCAGTCGGTAACCCAGGCTCCCACCGTGGTAACGGAGACAAAGTAAATAATGAAAATAAGGGCCGCGAAAATGGGCAGGGCAAGGAAACGGTTGGTAACGACCCGGTCTATCCGGTCGCTGATCGAAAGATCCCCCCGGTTTTTCCGTTTGAAACAAGCGGAAACCAGCGCGCTGATAAACTCGTAGCGGGCCTCCGCGTCGTCTTCCCCGTCTTCCTCCGGCCCGGCCCGGGACGGCGTTACCACCGGACGGGGCGCCTTTCCCTTTTTCGCCAGAGCCAAGGCCCGCTCGGCGGCCTCATTAACCCCCGTGCCTTTAAGGGCGGAAACCGCTATTACCGGGCAGCCCAGGCCCTTTTCCAGCTTCGCAAGGTCGACGGAGTCCCCCGCCTTGTTCACCACGTCGATCATGTTTACCACTGCCAGCACGGGGATCCCCATCTCCAGAAGCTGGGTGCTAAGAAAGAGGTTCCGCTCCAGATTGGAACCGTCAATGATGTCGAGTATCACGTCCGGCTTTTCTTCGGTAAGGTAGTTCCGGGCGATAATCTCTTCAAGGGAATAGGGGGAAAGGGAGTATATCCCCGGCAGATCGGTCACCGTCACATCCCGGCGGTTTTTAAGCCGCCCCTCTTTTTTCTCTACCGTTACCCCCGGCCAGTTCCCCACAAACTGGTTGGATCCGGTAAGGGCGTTAAAAAACGTGGTTTTCCCGCTGTTCGGGTTTCCCGCCAGGGCGATCTTTACGCTCATCTTAGACTCCTTCGACTTCGATAATGTCGATATCAGCCTTTCTTAGGGAAAGCTCGTAACCCCGGACCCTTATCTCGATAGGGTCGCCTAAAGGGGCCGCCTTGCGAACCAGGATCTCCGTATTCCGGGTTATCCCCATATCCATTATCCGCCGCTTAACCGGGCCTTCTCCGTGGAGTTTTTTCACCCTAACCGTTTGGCCCGGCTTTACCTCTTTCAACGTCAGCATACCCGCTCTCCTACACAAGTATCCGGTTTGCCATCTCCCGGCTAATGGCAAGCCGGGAATCTTTAACCAGCACGATAAGGTTCCCGGCAAACTCGGTTACCACCTTGACCTCGCTTCCCACGGTAAAACCCATGGCAAAAAGCCGGTTTTTCAGATCTTCGGGGCCCTTCAGCTTCTTCACCACCTGTTTTTCCCCGGTTCTAACTAACGACAGCGGCATACACCGCCTCCTTGAATATGATCTACACCTGAGGCTGTTCCAAAACTTCAGTTTTTGGAACAGCTTCTTACCTAACTCTAATATAGATAGTTTTCGCTAACTTTTGTCAAGATAGTTTGCAAAAAGTAACAAAATAAGATAGGCTTAACTTTTGATCCCCCTTCCCCGGGACAAACATGCGGGAATTTCCTTTGCCGCAGACCGCGCCGGCAAGGCCCGCCCTGCCCTGATCCCCGGGATCATTCCCGGTACCGGGGGCGGAGAAGCGCATTTTCGGGGCCTGCGGGCGTATTGGCGTATACGGCCTGGCCGCGGCGGCGAACCCTGTCAATTCGCCGGAAACCGGGCTTTTCCGCCCTTCCCCGGAGTAGAAGACGGATAGGGAGGGACGGCTTTTCAGCGAAAGGAGGGGTTCATCGGCGATCGGGTAAAAGGATAGCCGCGAACCGCACGAACTTTTACGCCGAAAACCCCGATGCTTGAGCTTGTTCCAAAACCCGGTTGGCGCGGAAACTTCGCTTCCGATGAAACTTCATCTAAATTTCCTTGAGTCCGAGAGTTTTTCGAATCGGGTTAGTGTGGTTCGTGCCGTTCGTGGCTTAATTTTCCTGCAGCCCGGTAAGCTGGCGCTTCGATTGGGCTAAAAGTACGGGTAAAGGGATAGCCACTAACCACACGAACACCACG
>JAIRRU010000196.1 GCA_031255815.1 Treponema sp.
CCGGCCCGGAGGCCGGGGGAACCAGGATAAAAGCTCCCTCCGGTACGGCGCTTAAGTCCCTGTTACCCGGCCTCGGCGTTCCGGAAGAAAAAATCGCCGCGGTCAAGGTGAACAACGAGATCCTGCCTCTTTCCGCCCGGCTGGACATCAACGCCAGCCTCGAAGCGGTGCCTATCGATTCCCCCGAAGGGGCCATGATCTACCGCCGTTCCCTGTCCTTCCTTCTCGCCATGGCGGCCCGGAATCTCTTTCCCGACCGGAGCCTCTACGTGGGCCATTCCCTGGGGAACAGCTACTACTACACCTTTATCAGCGGCCAAAAACCCTCGGAGGGGGAAGCGCGGCAGTTGAAACAGGCCATGCGCTCCCTGGTGAAAGAGGATATAGCTATCGACGCCGCCTGCCTCGCCTACGGGGAGGCGCTGGAACTTTTCAGAAAAACCGGGCAGGAAGACACGGCCCTGCTTTTGGATCAGCACAACAGCGCCGTTATCCGGATCAACAGGTGTAAGGATTTTGCGGATATCTACGTAGAACCCCTGGTGCCCCGCACCGGATTACTGTCCGCCTTCGATCTGCTCCCCTACAGAGACGGTTTTCTCCTCCTCTTTCCCGGAATCGGCCGCGGAAGCTTTATCGATCCCTTCGAAGACAGCCCCCTTATCTCTTCTATTTATGAGGAGTACAAAAAGTGGGGCCGGATCCTGGATGTCCACTCGGTGGGGAAACTCAACCGCAAGGACTCGGATGGAAGCATCCGGGATTATATCCGCGTTGCCGAAACCTTCCAGGCCCGGAAGCTGGGGGAAATAGCCCGGAAGATCTACGACAGGCGGGATTCGGTGCGGGCGGTGTTCATTGCGGGCCCCTCAAGTTCCGGCAAGACCACTACCGCCAAGCGGCTCGCCATAGAGCTAATGGTGATGGGGCTTAAACCGATCGCCATAAGCCTGGACGATTACTACCTGGGATCCGAAAACGCCCCGCTGGACGAAAACGGCCAGCCCGACCTGGAATGTCTGGAGGCCCTGGACATCCCCTTTTTCAACCGGCAGCTTCTGGATCTTTTTGCCTGCAAGGAGGCGGCCCTCCCCTCGTTTGACTTTAAGGCGGGCCGCCGCAGGGAAACAGGGGGGAAAAGGGTTCTCATGGAGGAAGGGCGGAGCATCCTCATCATAGAGGGCATCCACGGGCTCAACGAGGCCCTTACCCCCCGGATAGACCCGGCGCTCAAGTTCAAACTCTATGTTTCCGCCCTTACCCAGCTTAACCTGGACGATCACAACCGCATCCCCACCAGCGACAACCGGCTCCTCAGGCGCATGGTACGCGACTACCAGTTCCGGGGAAAGGACGCGGCGGGAACCATGACCATGTGGCCCAGCGTACAGCGGGGGGAGCGGAAGCACATCTTCCCCTTCCAGAACAGCGCCGACGCGGCCTTCAACTCCGCCCTGGACTACGAGGTATCGGTACTCAAATACTACGCCGACCCCCTGCTCCGCGCGGTTAAACCCGGCAGCGCCCGCTACTCCGAAGCAGTCCGCCTCCTCTCCTTCCTGGAAAACTTCGCCCCCATCCCGCCCCAGCATGTGCCGGGGACAAGCATCCTGCGGGAGTTCATCGGCGGCAGCGAATTTAAGTATTAGGTACTTCCCGAAACCGGCCGGATTTCAGGAACCCCGCGAGGCTCTTCCAAACCCGGCGGGGTTTTGGAACAAGTTTCCATGTTGACATTTTCCGCCCTGCGGTTAAGCTACAAGGACATACCATAGCAGAGGAGGCCGGTTTTGAATGTGCTGCCGGGCAGGAAGGAAACGAAGGGGGGGCAGGAGCCGGCCTTTCAGCCGATCAGGAGCCGGGTAAAAAACCGGGGGGTTTTTACCGCCCTCTTTGCCGCCCTTATCTGCCTCTCCAGCTTCTGGACCATACCCCTGGTTCCGGGCATACCGCTGGTTATGAAAAACCTCGTTATTGTGCTTTCCGGGGTTCTGCTGGGAAGCTGGTACGGATCGGCCGCAACATTACTGTTCCTCCTGGCCGGCGTCTTGGGGCTTCCCGTGTTCGCCAATGCCGGGGGCATTGCCGCCTTTCTGTCCCCTGCCGGGGGCTACATGGCAGGCTATGTCCTGGGCGCCCTGGCGGCGGGTCTCGTTGCCGGAAAGCCCGGAATTCGGGATAAAAAACCGGGGGCCCTCTACAGCCTCAGAATCGCCGCCGCCCTGTTTCTGGGCTTCGCAATAATACTGTTCTGCGGCGCCCTCCGGCTTATGCACATGGGCCGCCCGGAAAACCCGGAAGAAATGCTGGGCCTGTTCCTGGGCGGCATCCTCCCCTTTATTCCCGGGGATCTGATAAAATTCGCCCTCTCCGTGCCCCTTGCCCTTACCCTGCGCCCCGTGGCGGCCCGTTACGTAAATCCCGCGGAATGAGCAGGCCCGCGGTACGTTTATCCCGCATAACAAAGACTTTCCGCGTAAGCGGCCAGGCGGAAGACAGCCGGCTGCGCGGGGGGCTCTTCTACGCCCTGGACGATGTCTCGCTCGATATTGAGGGGGGAGTCTGTACGCTTATAGCCGGGGCCAACGGTTCGGGAAAGAGCCTTTTAATGTCCATAATCGCCGGCCTTGACGATCCCGACGCGGGAAAGGCGGAAGTCGCCGGGAAAACGGGGCTTGTTTTTCAGGATGCGGACAGCCAGATTCTGGGAGAGACGCCCCGGGAGGATGTCGCCATCGGAATAGGGGCGGGTACAAAGAAGAGCGGTATCCCGGCTGCCGTGGAGAGTTCCCTTCGTGAAACCGGCCTGCTTTCCCGGGCGGATTTTCCGTCCCGCTTTCTTTCCGGCGGGGAGAAACGCCGTCTCGGCGTGGCGGGGGTGCTGGCCATGAAAGCCGAAATAATCATCTTCGACGAGCCCTACGCGAATCTCGACTATCCCGGCGTTGCGCGGCTAAACGTCCTGATAAAAGAACTGCTGGCGAAAAGTAAAACTGTTGTTATTCTGACCCACGAACTTGAAAAATGCCTGGCCCTGGCGAAGAAATTCACTGTTCTCCATGAAGGGAAAGTAGTGTTCGACGGGCCGCCGGAAGAGGGCCTGCGCCGGAATCTTGAGGGCTGGGGCATCCGTAACCCGCTCCGCCCCTCTTCCCGCCGGGAGGATCTGCTCTGGCTATGAGGGAACGGAACCTTGTTTTTCAATACCGGAAAGGCGGCGGCATCCTGTGCCGGATCCCCGCCCTGCCAAAGCTGGCCCTGGTTCTCGGCCTCGCGCTAATCCTGATGTTCCTGCCCTTCTACGCCATCCCCGCCGGCATACTGGCCGCGGCGGCCTTTGCCCGCCTCTGCGGTTTTACCCCCCGGGAACAGCTTGCCGATGTAAAACCCGTCCTGTTCTACGCGGCCTTTCTCTACCTGATAAACATTTTTTCCCATCTGGCTTCCGCGGATTTTGCCGCCTTCGCCGTCCCCGTCCGGGGGGCCGGCCCGGAGGCCCGGCGGCGGCTGGCCGCGATCCTGTACCCGGATTCGGAATACGGTTTGTATGCCCTCAGGCTCCTCCTGGTCATGCAGCTTTCCGCCCTGTTTTTCCGCACCACCACCTCAACCGAAATAAAAGGGGCAATCCTCGGGCTTGAGGCAAATATCAGGCGGGTAATAAGAAAACTGCCCTTTACCAAAAGCGTTTCCCCCAGGGCGAAATTCGGGACAAGCCTGGCCCTTACCATCAGCTTCATACCGGAGCTGTTCAGCCTTTGGGAACGGATCAACCGGGCCTACCGGGCCAGGGGCGGCAGAGGGGGGCTTAAAAAAGCCCGCGTCCTCCTGGTATCCCTCTTTTCCCTCGCCTTTAGTTACGCGGATAAGAAAGCCAGGGCCCTTGCCGCCCGGGACATGGGCGGCTGCGAATAAAAAAACCCGGGCCGGGCCGGGTTTTTGTCCGCCCGGCGTAGCCGGGCTTCAATTCTTTTAACCGTAAACGGCTATCATAACGCCGGCCGCTATGGCCGTGCCGATGACCCCGGCCACGTTGGGGCCCATGGCGTGCATCAGGAGGAAGTTCCCCGGATCGTACTCCAGGCCCACCTTGTTGGAAACCCGGGCGGCCATGGGAACCGCGGAAACCCCGGCGGAACCGATAAGGGGGTTGATCTTCTCCTTGAGGAAGAGGTTCATGAACTTGGCCACCAGGATCCCTGTGGCGGTGGCGATGGCAAAGGCTACCAGGCCCATGACCACGATGATCAGGGACGAGGGGTTGAGGAAGCGGTCCGGGGTCATCTGGCTGCCCACGCCCAGGGAGAGGAAGATCGACACGATGTTGATAAGCTCGTTCTGCATGGTCTTGGAAAGCCGGTCAACGATGCCGCACTCCCGGAT
>JAIRRU010000237.1 GCA_031255815.1 Treponema sp.
GTGGTCGCCTCCCTCAGGCGATCCGGGGGCATATCGACCTTCCACCAACTCAACAACTACCTGAACCTTGCCCAGGTGATCATTACCCCTTCGGTTTACTGGGAGGTAATCCACGGGAACAGCCCCGGGGAACTGGAAGAAGACCGGGAAGGGCTCCAGATTATGCGGATCACGGGCAGGAACATGGCCTGGCTCCTCAAGGCCGTCGCGGCGGGGAAAAGGGAAAACCCCTTGCCCGAAGAGCCCAAACGGGAACGGACGAATTTTATCCGCTCATGCCTTGCTTAGGCTAAAAGCACGGATAAAAGGAAAGCCGCCAAGCTCGCTAACCGCAGGGGTCTTCCGGACGGTTGTATACTATAAATATGTTATGATATGATCTTGTTCTGAAACCCGGTTGGTTTTGGAACAGGTTCATATATTTGAAGCAGGAGGATGGATATGGGTGAAGTGCGTACCGAGATTACCTTGGTCAATATTGGAGATCAAAATGCCGCAGAGCGGGGATTCATGCCGCCGGATCAGGTCAGGCAGCTAAGGGTGAACGCCCTGGTGGATACCGGCGCCTGGACGCTGGTAATCAACGAGGATATCCGGCAAAAGCTGGGGCTTAAGGTAAAAAAAACCAGCGAGGCTACCCTGGCCGGCGGCATAAAGGCCTCCTGCCAGACAACGGAGTTTGTGGCGGTGCGCTGGAAAGACCGGGAGGCCGCCTGCGAGGCCGTGGTTCTCCCCGGCGAAAGCGAGGTGCTGCTCGGCGCCTACCCCCTTGAGGGGATGGATCTGATGGTTCACCCCCAGCGGCAGGAGGTTGTGGGCGCCCACGGCGATACCGCGCGTATCGTGATAAAGTAGCGCGCCTGTTCCAAAACCCGGTTGGTTTTGGAACAGGCTCTCGTGTTTTCCCGAAACCGGGCGGGTTTTGGGAAACGCTCCCAATTCTTTTTTGAAAAAAATGCGGTTCTCCTTATATTTTGTACACATATTTTTCTTGAATAAGCTCTGTTTTTCGTATAAGATACTCTTGTTACCCTCAAATGCCGCCGCCCTTCCGGAGGGGGCCGGTTTATTTTTTATAAGCGAGGTTCTATTTAAATGCTGGATATCGGTCCCATCCACCGTAAGGAATACGAGTTAGAGGCAGACCGATCCGAACCTGTTGTCATAGCCGAGGCTCCCGGCAGGATACATTTCCTGGGTGAGCATGGTGAGCCAAAGGCCGGATTATACCTTTCCGCCGCCATCGATCGGTGCATCCGGGTGGCGGTAAGTCTGCGGAAGGACAACTCCCTCCGCTTTTATGCCGCGGATCTGGGGGAACGGAAACGGACAACCCTGATAAACCTGAAGTTCAAGCGGGAAGATCGCTGGGCCAACTATATCAAAGTCGCCATCCAAATCTTTGCCGAACTGGGCTGCCCGGTAAAGGGGCTCAATTTTACGGTTGCCGGGGATATCCCCCAGCAGATAGGTCTCGCGTCTTCCTCCGCCATTCAGGCGGCCGCCGTCCTTGCCCTGAAAGGGCTTTTCCAGGTGCCCATGGGCGAAAAGGAGCTTCTCTCCCGGCTGAGCGCCGCCCAGACAGTCCTTTTCGGAAAGGATCTGAGCCCGGTGGACTTCCTTATCCTTCTTTCCGCGCGGAAGGATCAGTTCCTCGTGGTGGACGAGGAGACCCTTGGCGTTACCCGGATAAAATCCACCCTTTCAAAGTACCGTATCCTGGTGATGGATTCCCGGGTGCCCCGTATCGGGGTGGAGGAGGAGCTGGCCCAGCGGCGGCAGGATATCAAAAAAGGGCTGAACCTCCTTTCCCGCAAGAAGGCGGGGCTAAGTTTCCGGGATTTTGCCGCTCTGGATCTGGTGGAATCCATGGGGGATCTGCCGGAGCAGATACGGCGGCGGAGCATGCACATTGTCCAGGAGATACGCCGGGTTCGGGACGCGGAGGAGGCAATCAGGCGGGCGGATCTGCCCGGTCTTTCCAAGATCCTGTTCCACTCCCACGAAAGCCTCCGGGATCTCTACGAGGTGTCCTGCCCGGAGATCGACTGGCTGGTTAAGCGGGCCCAGGAGACGGAGGGGGTGCTGGGTTCCCGGATGACCGGCCAGGGTTTCGGGGGCTGTACCTATACGATTATCCGGGAGGACGCTATCGGCGCGTACCGGGATCGCCTTGAAGATTACGAGCGGATATTCGGATTCCATCCGGTTTTTTACGAGGTAAAGCTCGCTACCTGCGGCCGCATTTCCCCCCGGCCCCGCCACGATTGATTGAAGATGAACATACTGCTTACCAACGATGACGGCATAGGGAGCGAGGGGATACTGCTCCTCGCCCGGGCTCTCCGGAACACGGGGGATCACCGGGTCTTTGTCATTGCCCCGGATCGGGACCGTTCCGGCGTGTCCCACTGCATCTCTTTTTTGCGGGAGCCCCTCCGGCTTAAAGAGCGGGAACCGGATACCTGGACCTGTTCGGGCAATCCGGCGGACTGCGTTATCGCGGGTATGCTGGGGGCCCTCCCCCTGAAACCGGAGCTGATCCTCTCCGGGATAAACCGGGGGGCAAACCTGGGAACCGACCTGGTCTACTCCGGCACCGCCGCCGCGGCCCGGCAGGGGGGGCTTTTCTCTGTTCCCTCAATCGCCCTGTCTCTGGTAGAATCTTCCGGGGGCGGGGAGTATTTCTGGGATATGGCGGTTTCTTTCACAGTCGGAAAACTTAAAGAATTCACGGCCCTTTGGGAGCCCGATACCTTCCTCAACGTCAATATTCCCAACAGCCCCGGGGGCCCTGCGGGAAGCGGGTTTGCTTTCCCCTGCCGGCGTCAGTACGAGGACGGGCTTTCCTTTATGAAAGCGCCTAACGGGGAGCTTTACGGTTTTGCCCGGGCCGGAAAGCCGGCTGACCAGCCGGAACCCGGCTCCGACTTGGATACGGTGTCCCGGAACCTGGTATCCCTAAGCCTGGTGCTGATCCATCCGGTTGTCAGCCGGACGCTTATTGACCGGACGGCCGGTGGCGGGGCGGCAGGGCAGGGGGCGGACGGGAACCGGGCGGATGCGGGCGGCGGAGGCGGCTTGTAATGGCGAATAAACTGGTTCCCGGCGCGGGGGAAGGGAACAGCGCCCTTCCGGGGGCTCCGGGAGGAGGCCGGCTGGAGGAGGGGATACGGCTCTTCCGGCTAAGGCGCTGGGATCTGGCCTTAAAGGAACTCCTGCGGATCGATCCGGTGAATTCCGATCCTGAAGAGAACCGGGAGCTGGCCTACTACCTTGGGCTCTGCTACACAAAGCTCGGCCGCTTCGAGGACGCCCTTCTGTACCTGGAGCAGGTGATAGCTGCCGGCAGGGACATGCTGCGGGTGTACCAGTGCCGTATGACCCTGGCCTATATCTACGTGCTTACCAAACGATCCAAAATGGCTGAATTCGAGCTCCAGCGCCTGCAGAACAGCGGCATTGAATCCCCCCAGATCTATACCACCCTGGCCTACGCCGCCTGGCTCCAGAAACGCTGGAAAAACGCCGTCGGCTTTTACGAGAGGGCCCTGGAACTGGACGGGAACAACACAACCGCCATGAACGGGCTGGGTTACATTCTGGCGGATACCAGCGAGGATCTTATCCGGGGCCTGCGGCTCTGCAGGCGGGCGGTAGACCGGAAGCCCCAGAACGCCGCCTATCTGGATTCCCTGGGCTGGGCCTATTACAAGAGCGGCGAGATTGTGGAGGCCCGGATCTGGACGCGCCGGGCCCTGGAGATAGCCCCCGGCGAGAAGGAAATCAGGGAACACTGGCAGATCCTGTCCGGGGATCAGCCGGGAAGGAGGCGGGGATGAATAATTCCGGGCAAGGGGCGCTCTCCGCCCGCCCGCCCCGGGGCGGCTTTTGTTTTTTTGCCTTTACTCCGGGCTTTTTCCTGGCCTCCGCGCTGCTTTTCAGCCTGAGCTGCCTGGCGCCCCTGCCGATCCCTGCCCAACCGGCCGGAACGGACATGGACGCCCTCCGCGCGGGCGAGCAATTCCGGCTGGGGGTGCAGTCTTACAACCGCTACGCCTTTAACGAGGCGATCCTCTCCTTCGAGCGGGCTTTGTCTTTCAAACCCGGCGAGCCCCAGATCCTGGACTGGCTGGGCAGGGCCTACTACCGTTCCGGCCTTGAGGAAACCGCCCTGCGCCAGTGGCAGGCCGCGGCGGCGGCTTACGGCTGGAATTCCGGGGAGGGGATGCTTCTGGGAAGCGTCATCGAGAGCGTGGGAAACCGCCGGGGCCTCCTGCCCGTGGAAGAGGGGGATGTCCGTTACGTGGAGGCAGGCCGCTTCCCCGGGGAATACGAAGGCAATGTCTTCTTCCGCCAGCCCACGGCGGTACTCCCCCTGGATGACGGTTCGGTGTGGGTGGTGGCTTACGGCAGCAACGAAATCGTCCGCATCGACGTGAACGGCCTTATCCTGGAGCGGAAACGGGGGCCGCTGAACGGTTTCGACCGTCCTTACGATTTGGTCGCCGCCCCCGACGGCAGCCGCTTCTACCTCTCCGAGTACCGGGGGGGGCGGGTCAGCGTGCTGGACGCCGGGGGAAACTGGCTTTCCTATATCGGTTCCAAAGGGCTTGAGGACGGAAATATGGTGGGCCCCCAGAACCTCGCGGTGGATGAGGACGGTTACCTCTACGTGGCGGATTACGGGAACCGGAGGATATGCAAATTCGACCCGGAGGGGAATTTCATCCTCTCCTTCGGTTCCCCCCCGGCCTCGGGCAGTCCCGGTTCCCCTTCCTTCCCGGGCTTCCTCTCCCCCACGGGAATAGCCTCCCGGGACGGCCTGGTATACGCGGCGGACAGCGCGGCCAAACGGATCTTTGTTTTTGACCGGAACGGCGTTTACCAGGGCGTCCTGGCCGCCGAGGGCCTGGGAGGGCCGGAAAGCCTCCGTTTTCTATCCGACGGCAGGATCCTCGCCGTAGACAGCAACCGGATCCTCCTGATCGATCCCTCCTCCGCCCTGGTTCGGGAGCTGGGGATGGCTGGTAATTCCCGCGTGCGCATCACCGGGGCGGCGATGGATCGGAACGGCAACGTGCTTGCCGCCAACTTCAGCGCCGGGGAAGTTTCGGTGCTTACCCGGATGGACGACATGGCTTCCGGCCTTTTCGTGCAGATTGAGCGGGTCTCCTCCGACCGTTTCCCCCTGGTAACGGTGGAGATCCAGGTGCGGGACCGGCTGCGCCGGCCCGTCGTGGGCCTGGACGGGCGGAATTTCCTCCTGAGCGAGCAGGGCCGGGTAGCGGCGGAGCAGATTTTCTATACCCCCGGTTACCGGGCCGGCGGGGCGGACGTTTCGATTCTGGTTGAGCGATCCCCCCAGACCCTGGCGCTGCGGGATCATATCGCCCAGGCGGTAAAGGATATTGAGGAGGCGCTGGGCGCTTCCGGATCGGGAAAGATAATCTCGCTTATCTCCGCCGGGGCCCAGCCCGGGCGGGAGCGGATCGATATGTCCCTTGAAGGGGCCGCCCGGAGCGTCCCCGGCGCCTTTGATCCCCGCTGGCGCTTCGATCTGGGCCTGCGTCTTGCCGCCACGGATCTTCTGCCCGGGGAAAAGAAACGGGCGCTGATCTTTATCAGTTCCGGAAGCCTGGGGGAGCTCGCCTTTGAACAGTACGGCCTTTCGGAGCTTGCCGCCTACATGGCCAACAACGGCATCGTTTTTAACGCGGTGATCGTCGGGGAGACGGAGGCTTCGGAAGAGATCCGCTACCTTTGCCGGGAGACCGGCGGGGAGCTTCTCCCCCTTTACCGGCCCCAGGGTATCCATGGTTCAATACGAAAATTGCCGTCTTACCCCAGCGGGTCTTACACCATCAGCTACCGTTCCCAGCTTCCCACCGATTTCGGCAGGGCCTACCTGCCCGTGGAAGTTGAGGTGTACCTGATGGAGCGATCCGGCCGGGACAGCACCGGTTACTTCCCGCCCTTGGAATAGGGACGGGATACGAAAAGTTGAGGAGAAAAGAGAATGGCTTATCAGTGGGACAGCTCCCTGGAAACAGGGCATCAAAAAATCGACAACCAGCATAAACAGCTTATCGCAGCCTTGAACGCCTTGATCGCCGCATCCAGAGACGGAAAGGGAGAGGCGGAGATATTCAAGACCCTGGACTTCCTGACCGGATATACCGTCTTGCACTTTGCGGACGAGGAAAAACTGCAGATTCAGTACGACTATCCGGATTACTTTATCCATAAGCGGATACACGATGATTTCAAGAAAACCGTGGGCGAGCTGACCGCGCGGCTCCGCAACGAGGGCTCCGGGGAAGCCCTGGTAGGGGAGGTTACCGAAGCGGTGGGCGCCTGGCTTCTCAACCACATCAAGGGCGATGATTTCCGCATGGCCGCCTTCGTTAAATCCAA
>JAIRRU010000038.1 GCA_031255815.1 Treponema sp.
TTTTCGCCTGGCCTTCGCTGGTGGTAAATTTCTAATGTAATCCGCTATCTTATTGTTGTCTGGATACCGGTGAGCGGGCTCCTGGGTATCAAACCCTTCGCTACGAATGAAATTGACCGCGAACGCCGCGGCTTTTACCGCGGGAACCCCGATCTTCATCAAAATTTTCCTGAGTTCGGGAAGTTTTTGACCCGGGCTTGTACGGTTTGCATGGTTTGCGCGCTTCACAGGCTTCACGGCAAAAAAATCCTTTGCGTTTATCCTGATGTTACCGAAAGGATTAAGGACAGAACGCGGTTTTTTTGCTAAAATTGTTTCATGTTCCCGTTTTTGGATCTGGCAAAAAAAATCCGGAAAGAGGCCGCGAAGATCCCCCTCCTTATGGGTAAACTCGCGGATTCGGTACGGGGCCCGGCGGCCAGGGCGGGGGAACTGGTAAAAGGCTTGGGGGAAAGAACCTGGAATCTGATTCCCCAGGGCCTCCGGGAGAAGCTGCCCTGGCTTGAGGGAAAACTGGGTTTTGCCCTCGCCGGCCTGGGCCTGGCGCTGATCCTTCTCCTGGCTGGCCTGCTGGGGGCGCCGGCCTCCCCCAAGGCCGGGCTTCAGGCCGGGAGGGAAGGGGGCCGGAGCTCCGGGGAGGCGGGCGGAATAAGCCGCGAGGCGCCTATACCTCCGGAGGAACTTTTCCTTCCCGGCGAACCTGACTTTCTGCCCGGGGTAATTCCCTGGCGGGAACAGCGGAAAGCCTGGGCCGCGGAAGACGCGGCGCCTTACTGGTACAATCCCCTTGAAAGGGGCGAAGAGGAATGGCGGAACCGGATCAAGACCGCGCTTGATGAATTTCTGGAGCATGTTCCATGAAAAAACATGAGGGTAAAAAACCGTCCGGGAGGCGGCTTTTGGATGTTTTATGCGAGAGGCGCGGCAAACTGCTAAAAGGCGGTGTTTTGAAAAAGTTCCCCGTTTTGTTTTTTCTGCTTCTGGCCTTTGCCTTTTCCTGCAAAAGCGCCTCCGGCAGGGTCGACGCCGCGCCAAGCCCCGCCGAGGCCGTTCCTCCGGTTCCGGCTGCCGGGGATCCGGGCGGGAGCTTTGAGCCGGAAACTCCCGGCGAGGCTGCCGGGCAGATCCCGCTTCCGGAGGCTGCGGAAAGCCCGGCGGCGGAGGCCGGGTCTCCGGAGGGAACCCCGCCTGCCGCTGAGATCCCTTCGGAGACCCCCTTTGCCGGGGAACCTGCTTTGGGGGAGATAGGCGGCTTGCCGGAACCTTCCGCGGATTTGCCCGAAACCAGGCTGGAGGAAACCCCTCCCGGCGAAAGGCCCTTTACCGCGGCGCTGCCCGATCCTGTCCCGCCGGAGCTGCCTGAACCAGCTGCTGTAAACGCAGATGTTTTACCCCCGCCGCCCGAGCCCCTCAGCCCGCTTCCCGAACCCCAGCCGCCGCCCTCCCCGCCCGGAGCGCCGCCGGCCGCGCCGCCGCCCCAGCCCGAAGCGCCCCCCGCTCCGCCGCCTGAGCCTCCGGCTGCTCCGCCTGTAGCGCCGCCCCTTGTTCCGCCGCGCCAGCCCGAAGCGCCGCCCGCTCCGCCCGCGCCGATACCCGTAGCGCCGCCCCCGCCCGCACCGCCCCCGGCGCGGCCCGCGGCCCCTCCTCCCGCTTCAGCCCCGGAACGTCCGGTTCCGGTTTCGCCGCCGCCTTTCATCCGCCCCGCCGAGGAAGCGCCGGAACCCGCCCCTGCCCGGACGCCGGTTCCCATGCCTCCCGCTCCTCCGGCCGAACCCCCGGCCTGGACCCGCCAGAACCAGGCCGAATCCCGGCCCGCCGCGCCGCCTCCGCAAGCGTCCCCGGTTTCTCCCGCGGAACCCGCCCGGGCGGAGGAGGGGGAACCAAGCTTTTCCCGGATCGTCCGGGCTACGGTCGGGCAACTGGTGGAAATTCCCTTCCGGGGAACCGGATGGGTTTACCTTGGCGAAATCGGATTCCGGCAGGGGCTCGTCTACGGTTCCCGGCGGCTCGATCCGGAGGGGCAGAGCTTTATTTTCCGGGCGGAAGCGGCGGGAAGCTACGGGCTTAAGTTTTACAAGCAGGACTTTGTCCGGGACTATATCCTTAACGATTATGTCCAGGTCATTGTGGGCGAATCGCCCGAGGCTTCCGCGACCGGCTGGTTTAACCCGGTAACCGACAGGGGCAGGGCCATAGCCGAACCCCGCTGGCCCACGGCGGCGGAAGAGGCGGAGGCTTTCCGTAACCGGGACGGCGCCGGGACGGGCGGGGCAAACCCGGCGCGGGGCGCAAGGCTCCCCGGACAGGCCGGGCCGGAGCCCCCCCCTCCGGGGGAAGGCTCCCCTGCCCTTCCCCCGGGCCCTGCCGGGCAGAGGGATGAGGGAAGGCCGGCCCCGGCTTCCCTGGTTCCGGCGGCAGAACAGGCTCCTTTGGGGGAACTTCCTCCGGCGGCCCGGCCCGCGCCCGATCTTGCGGCCGCTCCGGCAGCGGAGCCCGCCCTCCCCCTGGCGGCCTTTCCGGCGGAAGGCGCTTCGGGGCCGGAAGGGGATTCTCCCGATCAGTACCTGAGGCGGGCCAGGGAGGAGTTTGAGGCGGGCCGGGTGGCCCCGGCACTTGCCCTTCTGGATTTTTTCAGGGAAAACTACCCGGCGGGCAGCGACGAAACGTGGTGGCTTTACGGGCAGTTATACGAGGCCAACAGCCCCTCCCGGGATATCCGCAGTTCCCTGGACTATTACCGGCGGCTTCTGCGGGACTACCCCCAGAGCAGCCGCTGTAACGAAGCCCGCAGGCGGATCGCCTACCTGGAACGGTACTACATCAATATCCGCTAGTACCTTGTAAACTCTAATTTGCAGGATACGGAATGAAGATTTTGTAACCACGAAGGCGCACAAAGGCGAGGAAGGAAAGAAAAAAGAAGGGAGAAACATAGTATTCTATCTCTTTTCCGCTTTATTCGGCTTTTTGCGGTTGTTTCTTTATAAACGTGTCTTTAATCTTTACAAGGTACTAGCATCTTGCTCAGGCTAAAAGGCATGATATATGGTTTCAAGAAATTCACCGCCAGGCCGAAGGCCAGGCGAAGGGCACGAACCGCACTAAAGCGGGCCAAAAAACCCTCGGACCCAAGGAAATTTGGGTGATGAACGGAGTTTTCGGCGTAAAAGTTCGTGCGGTTAGTGGCTATCCTCTTACCCATAGCCTGATCAACCTGTCAGGAAGCTGTTGCCTATATCCGCAGACGCTCCAAGTGGTGGTAGGCACGGGATCGGATTTCTTTTACCGATTCATCGGCCAGGTAATCGTCAAAAGGCATCATCCGGTCGATGGAGTGGAAGCGCCCGTTCGCGCCTTCCGCCGGGGGCACAATCTCGACGATCCGGTTGGCGATGGAGGTGATGAACTCGTGGTCGTGGGAGTTAAAGAGCAGCACCCCGGGGAAAGCTATCAGGCCCTCGTTCAGGGCGGTTATGGCTTCCAGGTCGAGGTGGTTGGTCGGCTCGTCCAGGATAAGGACGTTCGCCCCGGAGAGCATCATTTTGGCCAGCATGCAGCGGACTTTTTCACCCCCCGAAAGAACCTTTACCGGCTTCAGCGCCTCGTCCCCTGAAAAAAGCATGCGTCCCAGAAAACTCCGCACGTAAGTTTCGTCCTGATCCGGGGAGTACTGCCTGAGCCAGTCGGTTATAGAAAGCCTGGAGTCAAAGTAGGCGCTGTTCTCCTTGGGAAAGTAGGAAAAGGCGGTGGTCTGGCCCCAGAATACGTCGCCGCTGTCCGCCTTTTTCCCGTCCGTAATGATGTCGAAGAGGGCGGATTTGGAGGCGTGCTCAATTCCCACGAAGGCAATCTTGTCCCCCCGGTTCACCAGGAGGGAAAAATCGTCCAGCAGCTTTTCCCCCTCGCTGGAAAAGCACAGTTTTTCTATCCGCAACACATTGTTGCCTATCTCCCGGTTCGGCTTAAAGCCCACGTAGGGGAATTTGCGGCTGGTAACATGGATATTTTCCAGCTCCAGTTTATCCAGCACTTTTTTGCGGCTTGTGGCCTGCCGGCTCTTGCTGGCGTTACTGGCAAAGCGCTGGATAAATTCCCTCAGTTCCCTGGCCTTCTCCTCGTTCTTTTTCTGCTGATCCCTGGCCTGGCGCTGGAGCATCTGGCTCATCTGGTACCAGAAGTCGTAGTTGCCCGAATAGGCGGTGATCCTGCCAAAGTCGATATCGCAGATCTGGGTGCAGACCGCGTTGAGGAAGTGGCGGTCGTGGGAAACCACGATCACCGTGTTGGGGAAACCGATGAGGAACTCCTCGAGCCAGGCTATTGATTCCAGATCCAGCCCGTTGGTGGGCTCGTCCAGGAGGAGGATATCGGGGTTGCCGAAGAGGGCCTGGGCCAGGAGTACCCGGACTTTTTTGGACTCGTCCAGCTCGCCCATCGTTTTACCGTGATCCGCCTCCTCAAGCCCCAGGCCGGAGAGAAGCTGCCCCGCCTGTGCCTCCGATTCCCAGCCCCCCAGTTCGGCGAAATCCGCCTCCAGCTCGCTGGCCCGCATACCGTCGGCCTCGGAAAAATCCTCTTTGGCGTAGATCGCCTCCCGTTCCTTCTGCACCTGGTAAAGCCCGGGGTAACCCATGATCACCGTTTCCAGTACCGGGTATTCCTCACAGGCGAAGTGATCCTGCCTGAGCACGGCGATCCGCTGCCCGGAGCCGACGGAAACTTCCCCTTTGTCGTATTCTGTCTCCCCGGAGAGTATTTTGAGGAAGGTGGACTTCCCCGCGCCGTTGGCCCCGATAATGCCGTAGCAGTTACCGGGGGTGAATTTAAGGTTCACGTCCTTAAAGAGGCTGCGCTCTCCGAAACTGAGACTCAAGTCGCTGACGATAATCACTGAATAAAACTCCCGCAAACAAGCTTTGAAACCGATCTATCCTAACAGAAAAGGGCGGGAGTGGAAAGATCGGGCGAAGCGGGATTCTGCGGCAATTCCAAATTCCGTCATGGATTTCCGAATGTGATTAACATCCTGCTTAGGCTAAAAGTACGGATAAAAGGATAGCCACGAACCACACTAACCGCACGAACTTTTACGCCGAAAACCCCGATTTTCATCTCAATTGCCTTGAGTTCGGGAGCGCTTATTCATTCCTTCGTGTTCCGGCGAGCCGCAGTCCGCCTTCGCGGTTAAAATTCTTGTTCCCGGTTGTTACGCTTATCTCGAGTTTTAGTTTAAACACTAGAATAACGACCGTACTTCGTTATGCCAGAGATTGCGGAAAGCCAATATTTTTTCGTTTTTCCTTGAAGGATGCACCCTGTTTGAAAGAAGCGCCGCCCAAATCCCGGTCTCCTTCTCGATGAGGAAACTGGTGCCCGTAAAACCTGTGTGGCCAAAAGAATTTTCCAGGAAACGATCCCCCGCATAGGGAGCCGCCCTGCTCCGGGCAAGATGGAACCCGATACCGCGGTTTTGAGCCATGCCGGGGGTGTAATTTTTTACCGCCATGGCGGTTGTATCTTTGCGTAGAAAACAATTTTCACTAATACTGCGGCTCAGCATTATACAGATTTTTTCCATGTCAAAAATGTCCAGAAAGATCCCCGCATTCCCGGAAATACCGGATAAAAAGCGCGCGTTTTCATCGTGCACAATGCCGGATAAACATTTTCCTGTTTCCTGAGAATATTCGGTGGCGGCAATATTCGCCCCTTTAGGGCAAAAACCGGAATTCTCAAGGCCGAGAGGTTCGCCGACCCATTTTAAGAAGAGTTTGTCCAGTGTTTGCCCGCCGGCTTTTTCCAATATGTATCCCAGCAGAATGAATGAAATACAGGTATAGAGAACGTCCCGGCCCGGCGCAAACCCAAGGGGGTATTTTACAATCGCGTCAATTATGCCCTCTCTTTCCGCTGAAGCCGCTTTTTCTATAAGCGGAAAATTTTGGAAACCGCAGGTATGCGTCATAAGCTGAAAGAGCGTAATATTCCGCTTATCCTCCGGCGCGTCAAAAAAATAACCGATTGTATCATTCAGGCTGACGAGCCCCTCTTCGGCCATTCTGAGAGCGATCAGGGTTGGACCGGCTATCTTGGTAAGGGAAGCAATATCGTACCGTGTATGAAGATCCGCGTTTTCCTGCCTGTCCGGCGGTATTTCGGTATTTATTACGCCATAGGCTTCCCGTAGAAAGACTTCCTCACGCCTTCCTATTGAAAAGACAGCGGAGGGGAAAATACCTTCACGGACAGCCTGCTCAATCATCCGGCCGGCTTTTTCAAAATTGTATTTTTTCATTTTAGACCTGCTTGGCGCCCTGATTCCGGTACTCCAGCCTGACGGGCAGCGTTTCATACTGCTTCATTTCAACATCAAAGCAGTTGGAACACCATGCCCGTGCCTTAAAACAATCAGAAACAAGGGCTTCCCCGGGCAGGCTGATATGCTTCTTACCCGCTTTCGGATTCAAAGCGGTTTCAATTTTGATTCCCGCAAGCTCCGAAACCGCCAGGGGCTCAAAGGTATTGCTGTATTCCGGAAGGTAAGAGAAGGGGGGATTGATCCCCCGATCCCGGCATCGTTTTACAAGCCGCCTGATCTTCGGGCTATTCCCCGCACAGGCAAAGACGATGAGCTTGTACGGTTCCGCAGGAATTATACCGATGCTGCAAACATCATAAACATTGCGCCCGCCGCTTCCGCAAATATCTCCGTTTGACAATCCGTACCGGATGGTATGCATATGGTGATGATAAACCCGTTAAAATAATTTGTCAATTAAGGCTGTTCCAAAACTCCAGTTTTTGGAACAGCTTCTTACCCCTGGAGAAAATTGCCTTTACCTAATTCTTTATACTGCAAGAAATTGGCAATTTTCTCTAAGAGCTTGTTTCAAAACC
>JAIRRU010000182.1 GCA_031255815.1 Treponema sp.
TACATCGAAAACCCCGATACTTCATCTAAATTTTCTTGGGCCCGAGGGGTTTTTAACTCGCTTTAGTGTGGTTCGTGAAGTTCTTGGCAAAATTTCCCGGCAGCTCTGAAAGTCGGGCATAATATGGGCTTATCAGACATTTTTGTGTAATCAAGGAATAAATATAATCTGTCCGTAAGTAGACACATTATGGACAGACTGCCATAAAAACACTAAATAAACATCCCATATACGTTTACTTTACAAATAATATAATAGAGTTGTTTAAAAACCTCAGTTTTTAAACAACTTCCGCTAAAAAGCAGCAAAATGCGGAGCATTTTGCAAGGACTTGTAAGCTAGCCGCAGGCTGGCAGAGAACCAACCGGGTTATTGAATAAGTCTAATAACCGCAAAGAGCCGAAAGAGGAAAGAGAGAAGAAGGTTTTCTCTTAAAAACTTATCTGCCTTCTTCGGCTTCGCGGTAAATATTCTTAAGCAAACGCATCCGGGAGGCCCGACCCCTCTCCCCGCCTTCGTGCGCCTTTTTCGCCTTCGTGGCGAATTTCCTAAATCCGTTTATCCTGGTTTTTAGTCTAAGCAGCATACTAATCATGAAGGTGAAAAAGCGAAGCTGTTCCAATATGGACAGATCCTATACGGTCATTTGATCCAAAAGATTTGCGCAAAATAGAAAAACTGTAAAGAGACAAAACCGCGCATAACGGGGCTGTATGCGCCCCCCCGCGCTTCTCCCCGGCCTTCCGGCAGCGCCCGGCTAAGCGGGCGGCGGACGGAAGGCGCGAAAGAAAACCCCTTCCCTGCGGCGGGATCATGGTCTGCAGGCTCAAGGTTCCGCTTTGTGGACAGAAACCCCTGTTTTCGCTATTATATTTATATGAAAGCGATAGGGGTCAACGGCAGCCCGCGCAAGGGGTGGAATACCTTTCTCCTGGTACAGGAGGCCCTGAAAGGCGCCGCCTCCCGGGGGGCGGAGACCGAACTGGTCAATCTGTACGAGCTTGGTTTTTCAGGCTGCCTGAGCTGCTTTGAATGTAAACGGAAGGGGGGGCCGAGCCTCGGGCGCTGCGCCCTGCGGGACGGCCTTGCGCCGGTTCTGGAAAGAATAGCCTCCTGCGACCTTCTGGTGCTGGGGTCGCCGATTTATGTCGGCGAAGTTACCGCGGCGGTACGGGCCTTTATTGAAAGGCTTACCTTCCAGTACGTTACCTACCGGAACGACGGTTCCACTTTCAATACCCGCAGGATTCCTGTTGTCCTTATCTATACCATGAACATCGCCGAGCCCTCCATTCCCGGCGCGGGCTACGATGTTAAATTCAAATTTTACGAAAATCGTTTTAACCACCTTATCGGCCCCGCCAGAACCATTGTTTCTACCGAAACCTGGCAGGTAAGCGATTATTCAAAATTCGAGATGAGCATGTTTGACGGGGAAGCCCGGGAGAAACGGCGGAAAGAGCAGTTCCCCAGGGATCTGCAAAAGGCTTTTGCGGCGGGCGCGGAGCTGTCCGCCGCGGGAGCGTAAATACAAACGCGGGCGGCGATGCCGCCGCTTCTATTAAGAGGTTACTATGCATAACGAAAGACTGGTAAAGGAAGGGGTTTACTGGATAGGCGGGAATGATCGGCGGCTTTCCGTTTTCGAGGGGGTTTACCCTTCGGAACGGGGGGTTTCCTACAACAGTTATCTGGTATTGGACGAGAAGAATGTGCTTCTGGATACGGTGGACAAGGCGGTAAGCGCCGTGTTTTTTGAAAGCCTGGAGTATCTCCTGAAAGGCGGAAGCCTTGACTATGTGATCGTTCAGCACATGGAGCCCGACCACAGCGCCTGCCTTTCGGAGATTGTCCTCCGCTACCCCAATGTTACTATCGTTACCACTCAGAAAACGCTGGCCATGATAAAACAGTTCTTCAGTTTTGAAACGGATTCCCGGGTCAAGGTGGTGAAGGAGGGCGATACCCTCCGCGCAGGCAGCCGGACTTTCACCTTTATAGAAGCGCCCATGGTGCACTGGCCCGAGGTAATGATGAGCTACGAGTCCCGCGACAAGATCCTCTACTCGGCGGACGCTTTCGGCAGTTTCGGGGCAATCAACGGCAATCTCTTCGCCGACCAGGTGGACTTTGACCGGGATTGGCTTGACGATGCCCGCCGTTACTACACCAACATTGTGGGCAAGTACGGCGCCCAGACCCTGTCGGCTCTGGAAAAGGCGGTGGCTTTCGGGTTCGAGACGATCTGCCCCCTCCACGGGCTTGTCTGGCGGAAAAACATTGACTACTTCCTGGACAAGTACCGGCATTGGGCCAGTTACACGCCGGAGGACAACACGGTTCTGGTGGCCTATTCTTCCGTATACGGCAACACGGAAAACGCGGTGAATATCCTTACCAGCGCCCTGGCCGAGCGGGGGATCGGGAAGATCAGCGTCTACGATGTGTCGGTTACCAATTCTGACATCATCGTATCCGAGGCTTTCCGCTGCAGCCACCTTGTGTTTGCCGCCACCACCTACAACGCCGGTATCTTTATTAAGATGGAGGAAAGCCTCCAGGATATAAAAGCCCACCAGCTCCGCAACCGGACTGCGGCCCTTATCGAAAACGGAAGCTGGGCGCCGGCCGCGGGAAAATTGATGAGGGAACTGATCGGCAGCCTGCCCGGCTGGAGGATCCTGGGAGATACGGTAACGCTTAAATCGTCCCTCAAGGAAGAGGGCCGCCGCTCGATTGAGGCCCTGGCCGATCTTATCGCCGCGGATCTGCCCAGGGCTCCGGAGCCCCTCCACGAGAAAAACGCGGTGGACATTCCCGCGTTCTTCAAGCTCAGCTACGGCCTCTTTCTGCTTACCGTGAAAGACGGGGGCAAGGACAACGGCTGTATCATCAACACCGTGGTGCAGCTTACCGATATACCCAAGCGGGTTAATATCGCCGTGATCAAGGCGAATTACACCAACGATATTATCCTTAAAACCGGGGTCTTTAACGTTTCTGTGCTTACCGAGGATACCCCCTTCAAGGTTTTCCAGCGCTTTGGCTTCCAGAGCGGCAGAACCGTTGACAAGTTTGCCGGCTGCGACTGCATAGCCCGCAGCGCCAACGGCCTGCTCTACGCCCCGGTGTACGGAAACGCCTTTCTATCCTGCAAGGTTGTGGATTCCAGCGACTGGGGCACCCACACCCTCTACACCGCCGAAGTTACCGAGGCCGCGCTGCTCTCCAACGCCCCTTCCCTTACCTACCAATACTACGCCGATCATATCAAGCCCAAGCCCCCCGCCGCGAAAGAGCGGAAGAAGGGCTACGTGTGCAAGATCTGCGGTTATATTCACGAGGGGGACGAACTGCCCCCGGACTTTATCTGCCCAATCTGCAAACACGGGGCGGATGTCTTTGAAAAACTGGAGTAGAGCCGGGCCTGTTCCAAAACCCGCTTGCCGCGGAAATTCCGTTCCCGCTGTAGTGCTGCAAAATCCGGTCATAGCCGGGTGTACAAAAACAGGGGAACAAAGTATTATCCCCTGGTTATGCGAAAACGATCCCTTGATCCTTCCGCGGTAAGGGCCCTTGCCCTGGATCTGGACGGCACTACCCTGAATCCGGACAAGGTTTTTTCCGAACGGACGCTCAGGGCGCTGCGGGGCTGCCGGGAGCGGGGGCTGGAACTGCTTATCGTAACCGGCCGGGCCGTGGAGGCGGCGGAAAAGTACCGCGCCGCGCTGGACGCCCGGGGGCCGATGGTGTACTTCAACGGCGCGCTGGTGGCGGATATGCCCGGCGGGACGGTCTTAAGCGCCACCCTGCTGGATCTTGAGGCGGTGGAATTCTGCGTCGGGCTTTCCCGCTCCATGGGGGTGTACTACCAGGTGTTCCTGCCCGGCGCCCCCGGGGATCCCCGGCAGCGGCTTATCGCCGAACGCTGGTGCCCCGAGGCGGAGATGTACCTGGGCCACACGGGCATCCGGGCGGAGATCCGCGACATTAGGGAGGCAATCGCCGCGCCGGGGCTGGGGGGCTGCGTTAAAAGCATGTTCGTGGCGGAACCTGAAGTACAGGATCGGATCCGCCCCCGGCTGGAGGAGCGGTTCGGCGCTTCCCTCTACGTGGCCCGGACTCTGCGAACCTTTCTTGAAATCATGAACCCCCGTGTTTCCAAAGGCGAGGGGCTCAGGATCGCCCTTGAGCGCCGGGGCCTCGGGCCCGCTGAGGCGCTTGCCTTTGGGGACGAGGAAAACGACCTTCCCATGTTTGCCGCCGCCGGTTTTTCCGTGGCCCCCGCCAACGCCAAGGAACCGGTCCGCCTGGCCGCGGATCTGCTTGTCCCCTCCAACGCCGAAGACGGAGTGGCGGCCTTTCTGGAAGCGGCCTTTCTCCGCTAACCGGGATCCGCCCGCAATGCAGACAGGGACGGACCGGCGGGCGCCGGAGGGGGAAGCGGAAGGGCAGCCTGGCGAAAAGGAAGCCTATCTAACCCGGCAGCTCATAACCTACATCGGCAACAAACGGGCCCTGTTAAGTTTTATCGGGCTGGGGATAAACGAAGTGCGGCGCAGGCTCAACCGGGACAGGCTGGTCATGTTTGACGTTTTCAGCGGATCGGGAATCGTGGCCAGGTATTTCAAGCGTTTTTCCCGCCTCCTCCTGGCGAACGATCTTGAAAAATATTCGGCCCTGACAAACCAGTGCTACCTGTCCAACGAAAGCGAGCTGGATATCCCCCGGCTAAAGGGCTGCTACCGGGAAATAGTTAGCCGGCTGCGGGACGGGGGCTTGGAGAGGGGCATCATCGCGGATCTCTACGCCCCCAGAGACGACCACCGCATAAAATCCGGCGAAAGGGTGTTCTACACCCTTAGAAACGCTATGTATATCGATACCGCCCGGAAACTGATCGGCCTCCTCCCCCGGGAGGATCAAAAATTCTTTCTTGCCCCCCTCCTGTCGGAGGCTTCCATCCACGCGAACACCTCCGGAGTGTTCAAAGGTTTTTACAAAAACCGGGAAACCGGGATAGGCCAGTTCGGCGGCAGGAACCTGGACGCCCTGGCCCGGATAAAGGGAGACATCGCCCTGCCGTTCCCCGTTTTCAGCAATTTCAATTCCGACGTAATGATCTTTAACGGGGACGCGAACAGTATCATTAAAGAAGCCCCGGAAGCTGACCTGGCTTACCTCGACCCTCCCTATAACCAGCATCCCTACGGATCAAACTACTTTATGCTGAATCTTATTCTGGATTACCAATACCCGGCAAGGCCAAGCAGAATTTCGGGCATCCCCTATAACTGGAACCGCTCTGACTACAACAAGGGAAACCGCGCCTACGTGGCTTTAAAAGATCTGGCGGCGAATATAAAGGCAAAGTACGTCCTTGTTTCGTTCAACTCCGAAGGCTTTATCGGCGCTGAACAGATGCGGGAACTTTTAAGCGGGCTGGGAAAACTTACGGTACTGGAAACGAAATACAACGCCTTCCGGGGAAGCCGGAATTTAAAAAGCAGAAACCTTCATGTAAAAGAGTATCTCTACCTGCTGGAAAAGTAGGAAGCCTTTGCCCGATCCAGGCAAGGTATTAACACGGCTGCCGGCAGGCCGTTTAGGCTGAAACGCCTGATGGGAACCTCTGAAAACTTCAGTTTTCGGAGGTTTTCCTACCCCGTGGAGAAAATTGCAACGGCGTAATTTGTTGTATAGCAAGGAATTAGCAATTTTCTCCGTGGAGCCTCTGGAAACCCAACCGGGGTTTTCAGAGGCTCCCTGATACTAGACTTGTTCAAGAACCCGGCTGGTTCTCTGCCAGCCTGAGGCTGGCTTGCAAGTCCCGCAAACGCTCCGCGTGCTGCCATTTTAAGCGCTTGTTATTCAGAAACTGGAGTTTCCGAACAACGCTGTTGAGCCTTCCAGCTTTAAAAGCTCCAGCTTTTTACCGATGCCCCCCGCGTATCCGGTAAGACCGCCTTTTTTGCCTATGACCCGGTGACAGGGAATCAGGATGGAAATGGGATTGCGCCCGACCGCGCCGCCGACCGCCCGTGCGGAGGTATGTTTGCCTTTGTGCTCAAATTCGTATTGCCCCGCAAGTTCCCCGTAGCTCACTGTTTTTCCATAGGGAATTTTACTAAGGGCGCCCCATATTGTTTTTTGAAACGGGCTTCCCTTCGGCATAAGCGGCGGTAAAAAATCCGGTTCCCGTCCGGAAAAATAGACGGCAAGCCATTCCCGGACACTTTCAAATACGGGCAGGTTTTGTTCCAAAGCGTCTTTTTCCAGGGTTTTTTTAAAGTACTTTTGACCTTCAATCCAGAGGCCGGAGATATTCCTGCCGTCGCTTGCCACGGTAAGCGTGCCGAGCGGCGATTCTATGCTATGAACGTATTCCACACTTTCCCTCCTTTCTGTATTTTGACGGCGATAGTTTCACGCTTTTTTGAAAGGCGCTGTAAAACGCCGACAGGCTTTGAAACCCGGCGCTGTACGCAACGTCTATGATTGCGTCCTCGGTGCGCGCCAATTTTTTGCGGGCGTCTTCGATTCTCAAATTGTCATAATATTTTTTCGGCGTAAGGCCGTAATACTCTTTGAATATACGCGCCATGCGGTGGTAGGTTACGCCAATCCGCCCCATTTCTTCCGGCAGTTTTTTCTGCCGGGCGAAACAGTTATCGATCAGCAGCTTTGCTTTTTCGGCGATTTCCCCTACCGGGCGGTATTCCAAAAGATCCGGGCGGCATCGTTTGCACGGACGGTATCCCGCCTGTTCCGCCTGTTTCGAATTTTCAAAAAACAGGATATTTTTTCTAAGAGGCCGTTTCGATTTACAGGAGGGCCGGCAGAATATCTTTGTTGATTTTACGCCGAAAAAAAATAAACCGTCATACCGCCCGTCATGCCTCAATACCGCCCGCCATTTTCGCTCGTCGGTCATTTCGCGCCTCTTTCTTCCCTTACGCGCAATCTTTCGTTCCTTCTATCGTTCCCGCGTATCGGGCCGCCGTAAGCGGTTCGCGGCTGCCCTTTTATCCACGCTTTTAGCCTAGTATACCGCGCCCTTTGTTGAAACTTCTTCCTGTTTTTGGACATTCAATTCTTGATTCGTAGCGAAGGGTTTCTTCAAAGCCGCCGCCCGCAGCCCTCCGGGATCCTCCGGGGCCGCCCCCTATGATGATACATCAATCTCCGGCTATGGCAAGGGGTTCCGGCGATCGGTAAAACCGGGCCTTTCTTTGCGCGGGCAAGCGGCGGCAGTGCGCGGAGGCGGAACAGCCGGGCGTTTTTAAAGAATAGCCACTAACCACACGAACCGCACGAACTTTTACGCCGATAGCCGTGACTTTTTGCCCGGCTCCTGCCCGGCTCCTGCCCGGCTCCTGCCTGGCTCCTGCCTGGCTCCTGCCTGGATTTCCGGTGTCCGGGAAGTTTTGGCCTAAGGTTAGGGTGGTTCGTGCCGTTCGCGGCTCAATTCCCCGGCAGCCCGGCAGGTTGGCGTAACATGAGTTTATCAGATATTTGAGGCTTTCCCAAAACTTCAGCTTTTGGGAAAGCTACCTTAAATTTATTTAGTGTAATTAACCTGCTGGAGCTTGTTCCGAAAGCCGGCTGGTTTTGAAACAAGAAACATTGGCAGCCGCGCCTTCAGTCTTTGTTCCCAAGGTACTTTTGCAGGGTCTTCCGCACCGCGCCTTTTCCGCCGATTAGTTCGGCAAAGCAGCCCTCCACCCGGGAACCCAGGCTGGC
>JAIRRU010000248.1 GCA_031255815.1 Treponema sp.
TCTGTCCATAATGTAGACACATTATGGACAGACTTCCTTGAAAAACGCATTTTCGCAGCCTTTAGGCGAGAAAATGCAAGGTCTGTCCGCAAAGTAACCGACTTTGCGGACAGACACTATATCATGCTTCAAGCTAATCAAGGTAATAGTATCACTAAAACAGGGGAAAAACCAGCTTTTCGGTTACTTTTTGAAATGAGGCGTTTCGGACGGCGCCCCGCCTTGCGTTAAATTTTACCGCCTTGCCCTGCGTAAAATCCTGCCCCGGCGCGGGCGCTTCCTCAGCCGGCCGGGTCTGAAACCGCTTCGCGCGGAACGTTTCCCAAAACCAGCTTGTCCAAAGGCCGGGCTTTTGCTAGGGTGAATCCATGGCGGAAGCAGCGGTAAAACAGCATGTGGTGTCTGCACTGGTGGAAAACCGGGCGGGAACCCTGAGCCGGGTCTCCGGCCTCTTTAGCCGCAGGGGTTTCAACATCGACAGCCTGACGGTGGGGGAGACGGAGGACGCTTCCGTCTCCCGGATGACCATCGCGGTTACCGGGGCGGATTCGGTGCTGGAACAGATCATCAAACAGCTTGGCAAACTGGTGGACGTAATTGCCGTCCGGGAACTGGAAAGCGCTTCCTGCCTGCGCCGGGAGATCCTGCTGGTAAAGATAGGGGCGGACGAAAAGACCCGCCCCGCCGTGATAGAAATAGCCGGGATCTTCCGCTCCCGGGTGGTGGATGTTTCCCCCACCACTATTACCGTTGAAGCCACGGGGGATCGGGATAAACTCAACGGCTTCCTCCTGCTCCTCCGCCCTTACGGCGTTTTGGAACTGGCCCGTACCGGCCTTGTGGCTCTGGAACGGGGCCCGCGGGTGCTGGAAGTCCCGGCCTCAGGCGGAACGCTTAGGGGCGGGGCTTAAACCGGAACGGCTTCAGCCCCCGCGCCCTATCGCAGGGCTTCCCGTAAGATTTCGCTGTTTCTTGACATCACCCCAAGATACGTCGTCCCGCTCTCAAATTCCTGCTTGGAAACATTGTGAGCCGCGTGGAGCAGCCCTTTCTTTGCGCCCGTTTCCTCGCAGATAGTGTCGGCGATTTTTTCATTGGAAAGCTCAATATGAAAAACCACCGGTATTTTTTCCTGGCGAACCTTGTTGATCAGGAAAGCGATTGTAGCGGCGCTGCACTCCGTTTCGGTGGAGCAGCCCGGGAAGGCCGCAAAGTAGCTGAGCCCGTAGGCGTCGGCAAAGTAGCGGAAGGGAAAACGGTCGCCGAAGACCAGGGTTTTCCGCGCGGCCCCGTCAACGGTTTCCCGGAAGGCCCTGTCCAGATCGTCCAGTTTTTTCAGATAGGCGGATGTATTGTCCCGGTAAAGCGGGGCGTTGGCGGCGTCAAGCTCGCAGAGCGCGCCGGAAATCGCGCTGACAATGAGTTTCGCGTTAGCGGGGGATGTCCAGACATGCTCGTCGTATTCCGCTTCCCCCTCGCCGTCCTCCTCTTCCTCTTCTTCTTCCATGCCTTCCACGATTTCTTCTTCCACCACCTCGACACAGTCCATAAGACGGATAATCTTCTTGTTCCCCATGTCCATTGAAGACAGGATGCGATCAACCCAGCTGTCGGATTCGCCGCCGTTGTAGATAAAAACATCGCTGTTTTGGATGCTGATAATGTCCCGGGGGCTGGGCTCAAAAGAATGGCTTTCCGTTCCCGGGGGAAGCAGCATAGAAAGATTAACTTTGCCGCCGCCTATTTCGCGGACAAAATCGTAGGGCGGGAAGATGGTGGTAACCACGCTTAGCGATCCCTTGGGGGCTTCGTCCCGCCTTGCCTCTCTCCGGCTTCCGGCGGGCAGAAGGGCCGCGAAAGACAGAAAGATACAAACAAGCAAAAAGATACGTTTCATATATAAAACTCCTTCTGAATAAATAGAGCCTGTTCATAATGCAGATACATTATGGACAGACTTCCTTAAAAAATAGCAGAGTTGTTTAAAAACTTCAGTTTTTAAACAATAGCCGCTTAAAAACAGCAAAATGCGGGGCATTTTGCAGGGCCTGTTCCGCCGGGGGAAGGGATCAGGTGTTCATGCGCACCTTCAGGCTGACGGAGCTTGGCGGAACGGCGCGGGCGCTCATAAGGCCTGCCGAAGCCGCCGCGCTCCCAAAGAAACCGACGGCCAGGGCAATACGCGCCGCGGCCGCGCCTAAGTGCCTTAGCAGGTTCAGGACGCCCTGCAGTTGTATACATACCGGGCAAAAATCATCGCCGGTACAATCATGCCCGGCGCGGATCGCCGCGTAAGGCGCCGCGGCCAGGGAGGCGAAGACGATGCATCCCAAAACGAGGAGTTTTACTATTTTTCCGCCTTCCGCTCTTTTCACTTTTTCTTTACGCCTTGCCGTAACAGTCCTCGCATCTGCCGTAAAACACCGTTTTAAGAAAGTTGATCCGGAAATGGTGTTCGTCCCGCAGGTGCCCCGGAATTTCGTCAAGAAAATCGCATTTCAGGTGTAAAAGCTTTCCGCATTTTTCACATTTCAGGTGAAAATATTCCCCCCATGTACCGCCCGGCGCTACGTACTGGTAGCAGGCGCTTTCGCCGTCGGCGGGGCTATACTTACAGACAGTTCCGGCGCTTACCAGCTTTTCCAGGTGGCGGTAGATGGTGGCCAGCCCTATGCTTTCCCGGGCCTCGTGCCGGAAGTGGCAGGCTATGTCGTTAACCGTAACGTGGCGATCCCCCAGGGAAGCCAGATAGCCGATAATGAGCTTCCCCTGCCGGGTGCTGTACCCCGCCCCGGCCCTTGCCCTTCCGTTCTGTTCAGTAACTTTCATTTTTCTCTCCGGCCCGGCGCCCTGTTTAAACTAAAACTCAAAATCAACGTAACAACCGGGAACAAGAATCGTAACCGCGAAGGCGCGCAGAGGCGAACCGCGCCCCGCCCCGCCCTTTGTGCGCCTTCTTCGTGGTTACCAATTCTTCGTTATCCTGCAAATTAGCGATTACAAGGTACTGGTACTTTGTAAGCCCGCCGGCTTTACCGGGCTGCTAAAAAATTGAGCCACGAACGGCACAAACCCCCCGAACCTTAGCTGAAAACTTCCCCAGACACCAGAAATCTTGGCAAAAAGCCAGGGCTATCGGAGTAAAAGTTCGTGGTGTTCGTGTGGTTAGCGGCTATCCCTTT
>JAIRRU010000287.1 GCA_031255815.1 Treponema sp.
GCATTTCCCAAAACCCGGTTGGTTTCGGAAAATGCTCTTGAAAAAGCGGTCTAAAGCCCGCTTTTTCCCATAAATTTAAGGCAGCTTTCCCAAAAGCTGAAGTTTTGGGAAAGCCTCAAAGCCGCCGGCTTTACCGGGCTGCCAAAAAATTGAGCCGCCAACGGCACGAACCGCACTAACCCTACTCCAAAACTTCCCGGACATCAGAAATCCCGGCTAGTACCCTGTAAACTCTAATTTGCAGGATATGGAATGAAGAATTGGTAACCACGAAGGCGACGAAGGCGCACGAAGGCGGGAAAAGGCTGATAAACCTAGCCTTTGTGTTCCTTTGTGCGCCTTCGAGGAGCCCGCTCGCCAGTTCGCGGGGGAGCTTTAGGGCGGGGTGGTTGATTTCTCTGCGTTTACCCCGATCTCAAGCGCCCGGGCCTTGACGAATACATCGGTATCTTCCAGGCTGGGATGGACAGGGCGAAGCGGAATCCGTAAGCGCGGGGGTATCGGTAAACACCGGGGCCTCGGGCGACGCCGCGTGCGCTTCGCGCGCTCAAAAGGAGGGCTCTTATGTTCAGGAAGAATATGAATTACCGGCAGCTTGAGGCGTTGCGGGATTTTGAAAAGCAGGAATCCCTCAATCACAATTTTTACCGTATCCACGGGGAACTCCGTTTCCTCAGCGCCCTTTCGGATTCCCTGGGCGGGAAGTACGACGGCCTTATCACGGATACCGCCGGAAAGCTGGCGGCCGGTATAAAGGCCGGGCATTGTACCACGCCGGAAGCGGTACAGGCCGCGGAAACCGCCCTTTCCTCCCTGGCGGCGGAGGCGAAGAGTTTTGAACATATCTGTGCCGCCCACGCCCATATCGACATGAACTGGATGTGGGGCTTTAACGAAACCGTTTCGGTAACCCTGTCCACCATGGAAACCATGCTTCAGCTGATGGACGAATACCCTTCGTTCACCTTCTCCCAGTCCCAGGCCTCGGTTTACCGGATCGTCGAAGAATACGCCCCCGGTCTTTTTGAGAAGATCAGGCAAAGGGTGAAAGAGGGCCGCTGGGAGGTGCTGGCTTCCACCTGGGTCGAGACCGATAAAAACATGCCTTCCGGCGAGAGCCTTACGCGGCATATCCTGTACACCAAGGAATACTTTGCCGAAACCTTCGGCATCGCCAGGGACGATCTGCTTATCGACTTTGAACCCGATACCTTCGGCCACAACCGCAACGTTCCGGAGATCTGCGCTTCGGGCGGCGTTAAGTATTACTACCACTGCCGGGGGCAGGCGGGTGACAAGATCGCCTACCGCTGGCAGTCCCCCTCCGGAAAGGAACTCCTCATCTTTACCGAGCCCTTCTGGTATAACTGGAATGCCGACAGCGCCATAGCCGATTACGCCCCGGAATTTGCCCGCCTTACGGGAACAAAGACCATACTCAGGGTCTACGGCGTGGGGGATCACGGCGGCGGCCCCAGCAGGCAGGATATCAACCGCTTTATCGAAATGAATTCCTGGCCCCTGTACCCCCAATTCAGCTTCGGCCGCCTTAAAGACTACTTCGCGATCCTGGAAAAAAACCGGGACGCGCTTCCCCTTCTCAAGGACGAGATCAATTTTATCTGCGACGGCTGTTACACCACCCAGACGAGGATCAAGGCGGGTAACCGCAAGGCGGAACGGCTCCTGGCCGACGCGGAGTTCTATTCGGGGGCGGCCCTGTTCTGGGCGGAACAGCCCTATCCCGGCAAACTCCTGGCCGACGCGTGGCGGAAGACCCTTTTCAACCAATTTCACGACATCATCCCCGGTTCGGGAGTTACCGAGACCAGGGAATACGCTTCGGGGCTCTACCAGCAGGTCTTTGCCGCCGCGGAATCCGCCAGAACCCTGGCGCTGGAAGCGCTTGCCGACAGAATCGCCGTTCAGGGGCTTTTGCCCGCGGACAGCGGGGTAGGGGAATCCAGGGGGGAGGGCGCCGGCGCGGGCTACGGCCAGAGCGGGCGGAACGCCGGTAAACGCCGGGCCTATCACGTGTTCAACTCCCTCCCCTACAGCCGGGAGGAGCTCGTTCCCCTGGTAGTCTGGGATTACGAAGGGGACATTACGCAGACGGCGGCGGAAGATCCCTCCGGCAGGAAGCTGCCGCTCCAGCACGGTGAATCGGGGGCCTACTGGGGGCATAATTTCAACACCCTGCTGGTGAAGGTTTCCGTCCCTTCCTGCGGATACACCACGGTTACCATCGATGAAAAGCCGGACTATTCCCAAAAGATCAGTATTGTCAATGACCAGCGGCTGCAGTCCCCCGACAGCTTCGTCCTGGAAAACGAATATATCAGAGTTGAGCTTAAGCCCCTGGACGGGTCGATTGCTTCGTTTACCGACAAAAAGACCGGGGCGGAACTCGCGCCCCGGCAGGGCGGTTTCGGCGTATTCAGACTGGCCGAGGAGGGCCTTTACAAGAGCATAAGCGGCTGGGCCCCTGTTATGAGCGCCTGGTTCACGGGCCGCTATAAAAAGATCGAGGACATCAACAGGGACATTGAAATACGCCCGGCCGCGTCCGGGGACATGCGGAACGCCTTCGAGCTTACGGCGCCTTTCGGCAGCGCTTCAAAGCTGAAGGCCCTTATCTCCCTGGAAGCGGGTTCCAGGCTTCTCCGCTACGACCTTAGCTGCGACTGGAGGGAATTCGGCGCCGCAGACCGGGGGATACCCAATCTGCACTTCCGTCTGGCCCTGGATTACCAGCCCGAATATCTTTTCGACGTACCCTTCGGCCTGAGCAAGCGGAAAGCCGCGGATATGGATCTTCCTGCCGAAAGTTTTGTCCTTGCCGGGAATCCCGGCGGCCCTTCTTCGCTGGCCCTTTTCTCCCTGGACAAGTACGCTTTCCGCTGCCTGGACGACAGCCTTGCCCTTACCCTGATCCGCGGCGCCGTCGATCCCGACCCTACTCCGGAAACCGGCCTCCACCGGATATCCTTCGCCCTTTCCCCTGTCGGCAGCGGCATTTCCGGGGAGGAACTCGTAAAGGAAAGCCTCCGCTACCGCCGGCCCCTGACGGCTGTTTCCGGCAGGAATCTTCCGGGGAAAGGCGGCGATGCCCGGGGCGCGGGGCTTCCGCCCGAGGCAAGTTTCTGCACCCTTAAAGGCGGGATCCTTTCCTCGGTGAAGCGGGCCGAAAAAGGCGGGAAAAGACTCGTTTTCAGGGTCTTTGAAGCGGAAGGCAGGGAGAAAAAGGCGGAAATCAGCCTGGCTTTTGCCCTTGCCGCCGCCTGGCTTACCGACGCCACCGAGGAAAAACGCCTGGAAGACTGCGCCCTTTCCGCTGACGGAAAGAGCCTTTCCTTTACCCTGCCGCCTTACAGCGTAAGGGCCCTCGTGCTGGAAGCGGCGGGCTAAGGCGGGCGCCCGCGCCCTGCCGGAACAGAGACGCCCCCGGATTGCCTATATCACCTCCAGGTAATCCCTGTCCGGCAGCGGCGGGAAGGGGGCCGCGGGCAGGGTTTGGTACCAGTAAGCCACCGACGCGATATCGTCCTGCAGGGGCAGGTAACGCCCGCCTTCACGCCAGCCCAGGGCCTGTATGCTTACCTTGAGATCCTCCTCAAAGCGGACAGGGTCGGTAATATGCCAGCGGTACATACCGAAACGTTTCTGGCACTGGTAAAGTTCGTCCCGTTTTATCTCATGAAAACCCGTGTAGGGCGTGGTAAAAGAAACATAGCGGTCGTGGGTATCGGGATCCTCAAAATCGTAGGAACCGCCGAAGTAGTCTTCGGTTCCGGTTCCGCAGATAGTGGGGAACTCCTTGTCCCCGTCCAGGTAAAATTTGATTTCCCCTTCGCCCCACCAGCGGTTGTTGTTTACCCCCCAGGCCAGGTAGGTGCCCGCGTACTGGCCCCTGCCCTTAACCCCGTCGAGAATTGTGTAAACCTCCTTGTAGGGCAGCGGGTTAACCCGGCGGAACTGGGCGTGGAAATACGCGCAGTCATCGGGGATATCCTCAAGACTGTAGTCAATCTGGTAGAAACAGACCGCGTCGCTGTCCCCGCGGTTTTCCAGGGTAATGCGGCAGTTTTTCCGGAAGGGCATGGCCCAGTAACAGTTAAAGCTCCAGGCCGGGTTGACGCATACCGCAAGGGAAGATATCTGATTGTACTTTCCCCATCCCGAACAGAAGAAATCCCCGACCGGACATTCCACCGAGGGCCGCTCCTGACCGTCCCAGTACACGCGGAGTATGGCGTTCCGGCCGATGCGCTGGATAGACCCGCTCCAGATATGGGTAATGAGGCCCGGGCCTTCTATATTCGCAAGCTCGAGGGTTTCCCGGGGCTTAATAACGGTATAGGGGTTAACCTTCCAGCCCCTGCCCAGATCCCGCGCTGCGTTCCGGGCGCTGCCCTCGTCAAGCCCGCACATGCCGCCCTTTCCCTTTTCGCCGCCGGGATTTTCCGAGCAGATGGAACGGCTGCGGGCCTTGGACACAAAAGAAAGAGAACCGAGGGGGGAACCGATGAGAGAATTCATAAACAACCTCCGAATAAAATGAAGATGAGCTTGTTTCATCGAAAACGAAGTTTTCGTAACAGCCGGGTTTTAGGGCAAGCCTACCCTATCAGATTTTGAGAGCGCCTCCAAGCCGCGGGCCAATCGTTCCGGCGGCTTACATGGTCACCTTGCCGAAGGGGGGCGCCCGTTCCAGCACTTCGGCGATACGGCGGTGTTCCGGCAGAAGAAGGCCGGGGTCGGCTTCGAGGATGGCGAAGGCTTCGGCGCGTGAGCGGGCAAGGATTTCCGCGTCCCGTACCGGATCGGCTATGCCCAGGGAAAGGTAGCCGGACTGTTCGACCCCGGCGATTTGCCCGGGCCCCCGGAGTTTCAGATCCTCCTCGGCTATGACAAAACCGTCCTGGTTTTCCAGCATGATCATGAGCCGGGTTTTGCCGTCTTCGGTAAGCTTGTCCGAGTAAACCAGGAAGCAGTAAGCCTGATCCTTCCCCCGCCCGACCCGGCCCCGCAGCTGGTGCAGGGCGGAAAGGCCGAAACGTTCGGCGTGTTCGATAACCAGACAGGTGGCGTTGGGCACGTCCACCCCTACCTCTACCACGCTGGTGGCGCAAAGGATACGGGTGTCCCCCCGGCGGAAACTGTCCATGATCCGCCGCTTTTCCTCTTCGTCGATCCGCGAATGGACCAGGGCGGCGGGATACTCGGGAAATATCTCCCGGGCAAGGCGTCCGGCCATGGTTTCCGCGTCTTTCAGGGATCCCCACAGATTGCCCTGCCCCTGCCCGCCGCCGGGATCCGCCGCTTCGATAAGCGGGTAGACAAAGTAGGCCTGCCGTCCCGCAGCGAGTTCCTTCCTGACAAATTCGTATACCTTGCCCTCGTTGGATTCCCTGGCCAGATGAGTCTTGACGGGTTTCCGGCCCGGCGGCAGATCCCGGATGCTGGAAACCTCCAGATCGCCGAAGATCGTCAGGGCCAGGCTGCGGGGGATGGGGGTGGAGCTCATCATCAGGAGATCCGGCATGTTTCCCTTTGCCACGATGAGG
>JAIRRU010000299.1 GCA_031255815.1 Treponema sp.
CATGATCAAGTACCAGCACGGCTACGCCGCCGCCGCAAGGTTTATCACCACCGTAAATTCCCTGCTGGACACCCTCATCAATAGAATGGGTGTCCAATAACGGCACGCGAAACATTGAGCGTGTTGACAACCGATGCGGCACGACAGGAGCCCCAATAAAGGCCCCGGTATGCCGATGAATTCGTCAGGGCGTCTAACAACGGCACGCGAAACATTGACTAAGGAGACGGAGGAGGAAAAATGAGACGGGTTTCCACGGATATGCCGAATAACGACATGCAGTACTACCTGCGCCGGCAGGAAGAGGGGCTGAACAATATTCAGGCGAAGATCGCCAGCCAGTCAAAGATCCGGGAGCTGCGGGACGATCCCATTGCCGCAAGCCACGCGGTGCGCTACGAATCCTACCTGGCCCGGCTTGAACGCTTCGAGAAGAACACGCTTTACGCCAGGGATCACTACCGGGTTACTTACGCGTACCTCAACGAGGCCAACGATGTGTTGCAGCGGATCCGGGATCTTTCGGTGCAGGGGGCCCACGGCATCTATACCCCCGATGATATGAAGCTTATGGCCATGGAAGTGAACGAGCTTATCAAGGAACTGGCGGCCATTTCCAATTCCACCGGCCCTGACGGCAAGCAGGTGTTCGCCGGGGACAAGGCTTTTACCGAGCCCTTCCGGCTGGTTGAAGGGGCCGTTCCCGGCGGCGGGGAAAGCATGGTAGTCCGGGTCGAGTACCGGGGCGCCGGGGCTTCCCGCAGAACCGAAATCACCGACGGGGCCTATTCGGAACTGGACATTGGCGGCGGGGAAGCCTTCTGGGCGGAAAAGATGCAGATCTTTTCCAGCGTGGACGCGACCGATTACCGGGCAACGGCGGAGGGGGCCTTTTGTATCGACGGGGTGGAGATTCCGGTCAGCGCGGGCGACACGGTGCAGGCCATCGCGGCCAAGATCAATAACTCCCCCGCGCCGGTCAAGGCCTACGTGGATCCCCTGTCCCGGGGCCTTTCCCTGGAAGGGACGAACGCCCACCTTATCCGGGTGGAAGACCGGGTAGAGGAAGGGGGGGAAGGCCCCCGGGTTATGCGGGATCTGGGGATTATCCAGGGCAACATGGAGAACAACGCCCCCAACTGGAGCAATTCCGCCCGGGTAGCCGGGGGATCGGTGTTTGATATGGCCATACGCCTCCGGGACGCCCTGTACCGGGGGGATCAGGACTTTACGGGCAGCCAGGGCATAGGCGGGATAGACCTGGCCCTGGGGAACATCCAGGCCCGGATTACCGAGATAGGCAGCCGGGAGGAGCGGGTCGAGATGACCTGGAAACGGCTTAACCAGGAGATTCCCGACGTAAGCGCCGAGCTGGGGCGGGAAGCGGGCCTGGATTTTACGGACGCTGCCACGGAACTGGGAATGATGGACTTTGCCCACCGCGCCGCCCTCCAGACCGCGGCAAAGATCATCCCGCCAACCCTGCTGGATTTTCTGCGCTGATCGGTTAATTGATCGGCTGATCGGTTGTATTGATTGATCGATCAGCCGGTTGATCGTTGTTTAGCGGCGGTTAAGGGGCGCCTGATATAAGAGGAGCGGAAGGTGAAGGTAACTACCAAGGCATACGGGCCTGTCGAGGCGGACGAACGGCAAAAGATCCGCTTTTCGCAGGGTTTATTCGGTTTTGAATCCTGCCGGGATTACGTGCTCCTGGACGCGGAAAAGGAACCGTTTTACTGGCTCCAGTCGCTGGATTCGGTACAGACGGCCTTTATCCTGATAAACCCCTTCCTGTTCCGTCCGGATTACGAGGTTAATATCAGCAACGAGGAACTGGAGGAGATCGGCGTAGAGGAGCCGGAAAAGGCGCTCATCTTTGCCATCGTCACCGTTCCCTCCGGCGGGAGCCCTATGACGGCAAATCTGCAGGGGCCGCTGGTGATAAACCGGGACACCCACGCCGCCAAGCAGGTGATACTGGCGGATCCCCGCTGGAAGACCAGGCACGACATACTGGCGGAGATCGCCGCCGCCAAGGCGAGGCAGCGCCCATGCTGATACTATCCAGAAAGGTCAACGAAAAGATCATGATCGGGGAGGATATCTCCGTATCAATAATAGAAGTGCGGGGGGATCAGGTGCGCCTGGGGGTGGACGCCCCGAAAACGGTAAAAGTCTTCAGGCAGGAAGTTTTCGACGCCATCCGGGCGGAAAACCGCGCCGCCGCCGAATCCAGCCCCGTGTTCCCCGAACTGAACCTGGGGGCCGGCAGGGAAAAACTGTAAACAGGGCGCAAGGGCAAAGGCGCAAGCCCGCGCGGTTTCTACCGGGTATCCTTGTTCTCTTCGTAGATCTTGTTGAATTCCCCGGAGATAATGCTGAAAACTTCGATAAGGAAGGGATCGAAGTGGGTGCCCTTTTCTTCCATCATTTTTGATACCGCCACCTCGTGGCTCAGGGCGGGCTTGTAGCTCCGCTCCATTCTCAGGGCGTCGTATACGTCCGCTATGGCCACTATCCGCGCCGAGAGGGGGATCATCTCCCCTACCAGCTGGAAGGGGTAACCGGAACCGTCCCAGCGCTCGTGGTGGGCAAGGGCTATCTCCTTGGCCATGGGGTTGGGGTAGGTGGAAAGGATAAAGGCGCCGTTCTTGGTATGCTCCCGCATCACCGTCCATTCCCAGTCCGAAAGGGGCCCCTCCTTGTTGAGAATGTCGTCCGGGGTGCCTATCTTCCCCACATCGTGCATGGAAGCCAGGAAGCCGATATTGTCCACAAAATCCGCGTCCACCTTGGGGTACTGCTTCCCCAGGCTGTAGTAGAGTTCCTCCGCCAGGCGGTGGGAATAGTAGTTTACCCGGGTAATGTGCTTACCCGTATCATTGTCCTTCAGTTTGGAAGCCTCAAGAAGGCTCAGGAACACCGCCCGGAGAAGCCGCCTGTTCTCCTCGGTAACGTCATCGAATATGACCAGAAATTCGGAAGGCTGGCTGGCGTTTATTTCAGCGGGAAAGACATACACCCTGGTTTCCCGGGTAACCACGTCCTGGGACTTAAACTGGGTTTCCCCCTTCCAGGAGTAACCGTTCTTTCCCTTAACGATGGTTTCCCGGATGCTCCGGATATCCGGCACCGCGAAATATTTTCCAAAAATGTCGATAAAATACCTTCCCGCCAGGCTGGAAAAACCGGGGAAAAGGCTCTGGCAAACCGAATTCGCGTAGACAATTTTAAGGTTCTTGTCGAGTATAAGGACGGGAAAAATACTGGTCATAATAGGATCCGGTCTTCGGGCGAATCTGTCTACCGAAACAGCCAGAAGGCCCCGCGGCTTTTCGTCTTCCGGCGGAAGTTCCGCCGCTTCTTCAAGTTCAAGCGCCTCAGGTATATCCTCTGTTTCCAACTTACTTTCCGCCATACTCATTCAAAAACAGGGAAGCCTGAGGCTCCCGCCGGAGTTCTAGTGCCAGGGCCGGATTTCAATTCCGCATCGCTCGGACGGATGTATTCAGGCCCGGAAAAAACCGTCTCACCCTCATTATTTATTAAAAAGGCATCTTTTGCAAGCTTTAAAAGCTCTCCGGCCCGGCCTCTGCGGCACAGGGGATCGACGCGAAATTCCGGCGCCGCTTCCCCGCCGGGCAGGGCCTCCAGGCGGGAGGCGAGGAGGCCCGCGCCGGGCCCGGTAAGGATAACAGGGCAGGGCTTTCCCGCCGCCGGGCCCGGATCCCGAAGGCCGGCGCCCCTCTCCCTGCCGAGCGCCCGGGCGATAGCCGAAGCTTCCGCGTCCATATCCGGGCAGAGCCGCGAGCCGCCTGAGTACAGGGCGGCGAAGAAGCTGTTTTTTTTCGCGTCTATGGCGGGCAGGACAATGCCGGGCCAGAAGGAGAGGGGGGCGGCCATACAGTCCAGGGCGGGCGCTGTCAGGAGGGGGATGCCCAGGGCAAGGGCGATACCCTTGGCCGCGGCAAAGCCGATTCTAAGGCCGGTAAAGGAGCCGGGCCCCTTCATGCAGGCTACCGCGCCCAGATCCGCCCTGTCCATGCCGGCCTTCCCGAAAAGGGCGTCCACTATTTCCATAAGCAGTTCCGAGTGCCGAAGCCCGGCATCCGCTTCGAAGTACCAGATCTCTTCCCCCGCGGAAAGGGCCGCCGACAGCGTTGCCGAAGCGGTATCCAGGGCAAGGATGTTCCCCGGTTCCCCGTCCCGCCGGCTTTCAGGAACCGGCGGAGCCTTCACCGTCTTTCCCCCCCTCCATTCCCCGGACGCGGAACCGGCGCTTTTCCCCCTCCAGAATCTCGATTTCGACGGAAACCGCGCCCTCCGGCAGGGAACGGGGGATCCTTTCGCTCCATTCGACTACCGCAATCCCCTCCGCGTAAAAGAGATCCCTCCCCCCCAGGGCCTCGAAATCCTCGTCCCCTTCAAGCCGGTAGGCGTCAATGTGGTAGAAGGGGAGTTTTTCCCTTGTTTCGTACTCGGAAATTATCGTATAAGTGGGGCTGCTGACTTCTTCTTCCACCCCGAGCCCCCGGGCGATGCCCTTGGCAAGACAGGTTTTTCCGGCCCCCAGGCCGCCCCGCAGGGCCACCACCGTGCCGGGAACCAGGCGCCGGGCAATGCGCTCGCCCAGGGCGGCGGTTTCCTCAGGCGAAGCGCTTGTTACCTCAAACAGGAAGCTCTCCGGTGGAATCCATCCGGCTCAGGATGCTTTTCAGTTCCTTGTTCAGGGGCACCAGGGGGTAATCCACCTTTTCCAACAGGTTGATGGCGATTTCTTTCTGGCCGGTGGGCATTATCTCTACGGAAAAATCGATAGGTATCTCTACGGGTTTATCATTGACAAGTTCCATTACCGCGATACCAGTGTAAAACCTGCGGTAATATATCGGAACGTCTTTTCTTGCTATATTCTTCACTTCGAGGATTTTCATGTTACTCTATATGCCTGCCTCTGTAGTCCCCGCGCCGGGGCCGCTACTAAGCAGTCTATACCTCCGTGTATTCAAATACAAGGGTATTAATTGCGTTAAGCGATTTTCGGGAAATTTTTAGGAATTTGATGTGCATAATCGTGCTCAGCCCGCTCCGGTTTGTCCGCAGCACCTGCCCAAGGGCGACCACCGTTGATCTGCCCTGGGAAAAATCAATTTTAAGCCGGGTTCCCGACGGTATAGACACCTTGGTCAGTATTGAACAGCCGCCGATGGAGATGTCCTTGATGCTGCCGCTCAGTTTCCGCTTATCCACCACCATCTTGGTTTCGTTCCGGGAACCCGCCCTTTCCAGATGGACAAAATAAAAATTCGAAGGAACATTGATGTGCCGGCGGCGGAAACGCCGCTTGGAGGAACCGGATATCATGGTTGAATGGAAAAGCTGCACCCGGGGCCCCTCGGCCTTGTCGAGAAAGCCCGCGACCCGGCTTTCCACCGAAAAACCCTTGCTGGATTTACTGAAAAACGAGAGGGTTACCTTGCCGTCCTGGGCCAGGGGCACAAGGGAACCCAGGGCGGTTGTCGGATGCTCCACCAAGAGGGTGTTCCCCCTGGCGGAAACAACCTTAACCGGATAGTCTTTGCCGTTCACGATGAGTATGGCGTCGGTCTTATCGGCAATCTGCCGGGTGGAGGTGATGTTGTTACCCTCCGTTACAGTCTCCAGGATATTCCGGACGGAATAAAAAACAGAGAGTTTTTCCTGGATATCGTCCTCCTGTTTGGCCGAACGCTGAATAGCCCGGTACGCCCGTCTGAAATGCCGATCCAGGAGTTCGGGGGTGCGGAGGGAATAATCCGGATCGCTTACGTTATCGTTCCGCATCACAAAGTCCAGCATTTTTTTCTGGGCATTGTCCAAACCGATGTTGCGGGCCACTTCGCGTATGGAAGATCTGCTGTACCTGCGGTGGGGCTTGGAAACGGCGACGGTTCCCTTGGAAAAAACCGGGGATTTCGACTTGTTTTTTACCAGGTTCATTACCGTGAAGATAACGATTACGGCCCCAAGGCCGACCCCGAAAAAGACTATATCCCGAGTCCCGGTTTCCTTGTAAAATTGAGGCAGTTGAAGCAGATAAAACGAAACGCCGCCCATGTTTTCTCCTCCGGGGCTCAGGCCTCTGGCAGAAAAGCGGAATGGAACTTAAGAAGCCGGGGCGCCAGCTCGTATTCGGCCAGATCCCCAACCAAGACCCCGTCCTTCGCCTCGTAAGCCGCCGCCAGATCTTTCAATGCGGACTCGAATTCCCCGACATACTCGAATATCGGAACGCCCTCCACAGTTAAAGTTTCGGGGGAATAGCCTTCAAGCTTTAGCAGGCCCAGAAGGCGGAGGAGTTTTCCGGCAGCGCTTGAAAAAAGCTGCACCGTTTCCGCCGCCCGCCCGTCCTTTCCGGTCTGCATGTCCAGGGGCAGATCCTCAAGCCGCCCGGCCACCGCCCGGATCAGGGGGCCGAGGGCGGCAAGCTCCCGCCAGGGATCCTCAAGCTCCCTGAGGCGTTCCGCGATTAGTTTCTGCAGATCGCCGGACCCCGGGCCTTCGCCGGAAAAAGTTTTACCCGCCAGCCCGTACAGATCGCGCATGTGTTCCGCCAGAAAACGGCCGCCGGGGCTTTCCTCCCAGTTTTGCTTAAAGGCAGCCCTCTCCCCAAAGGGGCAAGCCGGGAATCTTTCCGCTTCCCCCCGGAGGGCGGCCAGCGCCTCCGCGGCAAGCTCCGCCCAGGAGCTGGTGGAAAGGTTCAGAGCCCTGATCCCCGCCACTTCCCGGTTAAAGAAGCGCTCCAGCGAGAGGGAATCGACTTTTTCCCCGTCCACCTCAAGGCCGGAAAGCCGGTGGCCCGAGTCCCGGAGCCAGGCCTCCAGCCCCGCCAATACCTCCCCCAGTATCTTTTCTTCTTCCAGGGTAATATCCGCGGCCTTGCCGTTTATGCTTATGTCCATAAATTACCTGTTGTTGTTGTTGGAATTTTGCTGCATAAAGTTATCGAGAGAGGCGCCCGTGCGCTCCATCCGGTTATACGCCCCTTCCATCTGGCCGTACTGGAGTTTAAGCTGGGCCTCCTTGGCGGCAAGCTGGCGTTCCATGGTATCGATCCGCCGTCGATCCTGGCTTATCCGGGAATCAATGGTTCCGGTTTTCAGCGTGATAAAGCCGCCGGACTCCACATAGGGCTTAGCCAGGCTGTCCATGGCGTAGGCAAGCCCCGAGTCCACGATCAGATCCCCGTCGGTATCGTAACCGAAAAGCTGCTGGACGCCGGAAAGCTTCGTCTCCAGGGCGGTGTCCAGAACCCGCTCGTCGATTTCCAGGTAACCCCGCAGCCGGGAAGGATCGTAACTGCCCCCGACGCCCGAGCGCCGCACATCGGTGCCGATGCCAATCTGGGCTAAGAGGACAAGATCCTGGTCGTCGGCGGTCTCGTAGGGCATGGTGGCGGCCCGCTGAAGGCTGCTTTTAAACTGGTTCAGGGTGGTGTCCCCGTTAAAGGCCCCCATGCGCTTCCTCAGCTCCTCCCGCTCGCCGGCATCCAGATAGCTCAATTCCTCAATGATCTGGGCGTCGTTCCGGGTAAGGACGTTAACCTCCGCCATAAGCCGGTTGTAGTTGCCCACCAGCCCGATAATCGACTCCTTTATCAGATCCCGGTCGGGCTCTATGCCCACCGTCACCGGCCGGCTGGAAATTCCCTTCGGGACTACCGTAACCCCCGGGATAAGGTCGTCAATGCTGTTGGTAGGCCGCTTTATCTCGATCCCTTCCATGGTGATTACCGCGTCCTGGGCGGAGGAAATGAGGTTCCGGGCCTTAAAACCCTCCTGGGCATCCGGATCCAGCACCCGGACATTGCGGATGGAAATATCCCGGTGGGTATTCCGGTTTACCAGATCCAGGGAAACAATGGCCCGGCCCCCGGCCAGGGCTTCAAGCCTATGCTGAACGGGGCTGAAATTACGGGAATCGGTGATGGGGGGAAGGGTAAGCCTGGTTCCGTCGGAGAAGGCCAGAGAAAGGGCCGCCAGATCGTCCACCCGCGGGGGGCTTTCCGGGGCTTCCCAGGCGGGCAGGGGAACCGTGGAAGGCTCGTTTTCGATGGTAATACCCCCGTAGCTTACCGAATCCGGCGGGGGGATGCTCGGCCCGGACGGGGAAAAGGGAGCCTCGTAATCATCCGGAAGAATTTCCACTGCCGTCTCGAAGCGGATAGCCAGGGAGGGGACGGATCTTACCGGGGGATCGAAGGGGATGGAGGCCGCGCCCCCCGCGGCAACCTGGAGCGCTTCCCCTTTGAAAATCAGGTACTGGGCGTCCGAGACAGGTTTTACCGATTCCTCGGAAAGGGGGAAGTCCCGGCGGGCCCTGTCCGCCCGTTCGGTGATGCCGGTTAGAATGGCGAATCTTTCCGCATCGTCGGCAAAGCTCAGGCGCTTATCCGCCCCGGTGATCTTCGACTCGATGAGCAGGGATCTGGAGCCTTTTTCCACGGCGATAATGCTGGCTTCCACCTTGTCCCGGCCCCGGCGGTTCAGGGTATCCGTAAATTCCTTCAGGGTTCCGCCCTTAAAGGGAAAAGACACGGTCTCTTCCCCCACATTGAAGGTATAGGTTCCCGAATCGACCCTGAAAGAATCTTCCAGGGGCAGGGACAGAAAACGATCCGCCTGGGCAAGCTGCTTGACGGTGAAACTGTACTTGCGTTCCCCCGCCTCCCGGGTAGCGTTCGCGCTAATGACCGAATCATCGGAAGATACCCCGATCCGTTCGCTAAAGGGGTTTTGAAAAGAGAAAAGCTGCCGGGCGCTTTCCCTGAGGGAGCTGATCCGCCTGCCTATTTCCTGCCAGTAGGTCTTCTGGGTTTCCAGGCTTTCGATATTTTTTTCGGTCCGCTCTTTCGGGATCCGCTCGACCCTCATCAGGCCTTCAATCAACTTGTCGGTTTCAAACCGGCTTTTTACCCCGGGACTGTAAATATCGGACATAAACCTGCTTTGGCAGTTCCCCCCTAAGCCATTTCGTCAAAAAGGAAACCAATAGTCTCCCTGATCCGGGAGTGAAGCCGCTGAAGTTCCTCGGGGGGAAGCACCTTGATAACCTTATCGGTTTCCCCGTCAATGACCTTGACGGTCACCTCGTGGGACTGGTAATCCACCACAAATTTGAGTTTTTTGTTGAAGGCAAGGCTTACCTTTTCAATATTTTCCGCGGCGATGTTTATTTCCTGGTGTTTTTTCTCCGCCGGCGGCTTGGCGCCCGGTATGATTGCGGCGAATTGCTGAAACGCCGCCGCGCGGGCCTGATGGATCCCGTCTTGAAGGGCCTCCTGCGGAGCGCCGATACTCAAGCCCCCGCCCAGCGGGGCTATTGCCAGACTCATATTACCTCCCTGTAAACCGTACTACTCGCGTAGCACAAAAGGGGATTCCCCCCTTGGTATTACCCCTGTCTTCCGTGACAGGAGAATCTGCCCCCCGCAGGGGCAGTTTGTCTCAAAAAAAGGACGGGGAAGGGCGCGATCTTCCCCGTCCCGCGTTTAAAAGACAACGTCCAGAAGTCTCTTAAGCCGCCTTGTAAAAATTACCCCAATAGTTGCAATACCGACTGGGTACGTACATTGGCCTGGGCCAGCATAGCTGTTCCGGCCTGGGACAGGATGGAATCCTTGGCAAACTTGACCATTTCAGAAGCCATGTCCGCATCCCGGATCCGGGATTCCGCCGCCTGAAGGTTTTCAGCGGCAATGGCCACGCCTTGGGCCGCCATTTCGAAGCGGTTCTGATACGCGCCGAGATCGGCCCGCTGTTTGGACAACTGCCGAAGGGCCTCATCCACCGTGCCGATAGCCGCATTGGCCTGTTCGGGAGTAGCAATGTTGATATTGCCTTCTTCCCCCTGAATATTCTGCAGGCCAAGGGCCGAAGCGCTCATGTTGCCAATAAAGATCTGTTCGTTCTGATCCATATTGGCGCCCACCTGAAGCAGCATGGTCCTGTTTCCCTCTTCCCGGGAAAAAGCCCCGGTAAGGATGTTCATCCCGTTGAACTGAGCGTGGCTGGCGATACGGTTAACCTCATCCACCAGTTGCGAAACTTCCACCTGGATCTGCATCCGGTCCTCATCGGAATAAATCCCGTTTGCGGACTGGACGGACAGTTCCCGGAGCCGGTGCAGGATATCCTGAGTTTCCTGGAGATACCCTTCAGTAGTCTGGATAAAAGACACGCCGTTCTGAATATTGCGTTCCGCCTGATTCAGGCCCCGGATCTGGCTCCGCATTTTTTCGGAAACCGCGAGCCCGGAAGCGTCGTCCCCGGCCCGGTTGATCCGCAGGCCGGAACTGAGCTTTTCAATGCCCTTTACCACATTCTCCTGAGTCACCCCGAGTTCGCGGTTGGCGTACAGAGCGCTCATATTGTGATTGATTATCATCTAACCCTCCTTGCATTGGATTGATCCGGCTGTCCCTAGCCGGACCCGCGCTATACAGACAGCAAATCCGGAAGCAGCTTCGCGCCATTTTTCCCGAATTCGCCGGATATAGGGCGAAACAGCCTTTTGCGGAAAGAGGCCCCTTTGCAAGGGAAGCCGCCTGCCGCAAACGGATGTTCCGCCCCACCGTACCGCCGTTTCCGCGCCTTAAACCCGGCGGGGAAACGCCAACAGAGGGTATTTGTCAAAGAACGCTTCCGGATTCAGGGACAGGGCCCCTGAATCCGAATACCGGGGGAGGCCTTAGCGCTCCCCCGATAACTCCTTCTAAATTTACTCCATTATTGGAGAAGTTGCAAGACCGAAGTGGTCCGCTGGTTCGCCTGGGCCAGCATAGCCGTCCCCGACTGGTTAAGAATCTGATCCCGCATGTACTGAACCATCTGGTTCGCCATATTGGTGTCCCGGATCCGGGATTCAGCCGCCTGGAGGTTCTCTTCCCCTATGTCCAGACCCGTAATGGCATGCTCCAGCCGGTTCTGGTAGGCCCCCAGATCGGCCCGCTGCTTGTTGATTACCTTGATAGCCGAGTCCAGGGTTCCGATGGCCTTATTGGCCTCCTCCGGGGTTTCAAGGCTGATAAAGCCCTGATCCCCGGGACTGCGGATCCCCAGCCCTTCGCTGGTCATGGTGCCGATGAACACCTGCTCCCGCTGGTCCATGTTGGCGCCGATATGGAACCACATAGAGGCGGTAACGGCGTTTTCCCCGCTCTGACGGGCAAAACGGCCGGTAAGCATGTTCATGCCGTTGAACTGGGCGTGGCTGGCTATCCGGTCAATCTCGTCCACCAACTGGGAAACCTCCACCTGGATCATCATCCGGTCTTCTTCGGTATAGATGCCGTTGGCCGCCTGAACCGCCAGCTCCCTTATCCGCTGGACGATATCCTCGGTCTCCTGAAGGTAACCTTCGCTGGTCTTGATAAAGGAGATGCCGTTGGCCGCGTTGGCGGAAGCCTGGTGAAGGCCCCTGATCTGGCTCCTCATCTTCTCCGAAACGGCAAGCCCGGAGGCGTCGTCGCCGGCACGGTTGATACGGAGCCCGGAAGAAAGCTTTTCCAGATTTTTATCCAAACTGACTTGGGTAAATTTGAGGGATCTGTCCGCGAATATCGCGGACAGATTGTGGTTGATGATCATAATCATCCTCCTTGAAATGTGAAAGAAAGCGTCCGTGCTTTCTTTTGGACAGACAGGCCCGGCGGAGAGGGACCGCGGATTGTTCCCGCCGGACAAATCTAATCCATGCCATTTTCGGCAGGCGGAAAGGGAAACTTTAGCTTTTTTTGTTAAAACCGCGGAACCAGCCGGGCGGCAACCGTGTTTTCCGAAGGCTGCGGTACTTTGCTTAGGCTAAAAGTGATGATAAAGGGATAGCCGCGAACCTCACGAACCGCACGAACTTTTACGCCGGAAACCCCGATCGTCACCTGAATTTTCTTGAGTCCGAGGGGTTTTTGATCCGGGTTTGCGTGGTTCGTGCTGTTCGCGGCTCAATTTTCCGGCAGCCCGGGAGGCCCTTAATCCCAGGTAAGCTCGTAAACCAGGGGGCTTTCCAGAACCAGGATATCCAGAAGGGGGATGTCAAATTCGGCCCGTCTTCCGGAAGATCTGCCCCCCCGGATGGAGCGTATCCGGCCGGGGAAGTCCACGGAGGCCCGGATCGAGGCCCCGGATATCTCGTCGGCAACGGGTTTTCCGTATATCGAAGCCACCAGTTCCCGGTATTCGGCCTGGCTGAGCTCCTCGCCGGTGGCGATGGGGGCCATAAGGGCCGAAAGATAGTCCGTTACCCCCGGGGAAATGAGGGAGAGGATGTCCGGCCCCAGTTCCCGGTTCAGGCTGAGCCTGAGCCTGCCCCCCGCGGCGCTTTCCTCCAGGACGAT
>JAIRRU010000166.1 GCA_031255815.1 Treponema sp.
CTTTATGGCCGCCTCAATGGTCCTTAATCAGCAGCTTCGCTTTCAGGGAAGCGCCATGTACGCTATGGTGGGGATGGTTACGGGGGCCGTTCTCAATGTGTTTTTAGACCCGCTTTTTATCTTTGTTTTTAAGCTGGGCATCATGGGGGCTTCTTCGGCCACCTGCATTAGCCAGACGGTAAGCTGCGTTATACTGTTCATCGGTTGTTCCCGTAAGGAGAATATCAGAATACAATTCAGGAATTTTTCGCCAAGCCTGCCGATGTACGGCGAAATGATCAAGGGCGGCATCCCCGCGCTTTTCCGTCAGGGGCTGATGAGCGTTTCCTCTATCGCGATAAACCATTTCGCGGGCGTTTACGGGGACGCGGTCATAGCCGCCATTTCAATAACCAACAGGGTTTTTATGTTTGCCACGTCGGCAATGCTGGGCTTCGGCCAGGGGTTTCAACCGGTATGCGGTTTTAACTATGGGGCAAAGCTCTATGGCAGGGTTAAAAAGGCTTTCTGGTTCTGCGTGCGTTTGTGTACCATAGGCCTGCTCGTTATTTCCCTGATACTGGCCTATTTTTCCCCGCAAATAGTTGCCCTATTCCGCAAGGACGACTTGGATGTTATTGAAATAGGAGCCTTCTGTCTCCGCCTGCACTGTATCAGTATGCCCTTTAACGCCTGGATCATCATGTGTAATATGCTGACCCAGACTATAGGCAAGGCCCTTGAAGCAAGCATACTGGCGGCGGCCCGGCAGGGACTCTTTATGATCCCCGCCCTGCTTATCTTTACCCCGCTCTGGGGGCTTTTAGGCATACAACTGAGCCGTCCCGCCGCGGAAGTCGCGACATTTTTTTTCGCAATTCCGCTGGCCGTCAATGTACTGCGGGAAATGAAGGAAACGCCGGAAACCGGGCCTGGCGGCGGAACATCCGAAGGCTGAACGAAGACCCGTGGGAGTTTGTGGCGGGGTTTTCCCGAAACTTCAGCCTTTGGAACAGGCTCATTTTTCAATGCTATATTATAGATAGGCGTTGAAACCGCAAGCGAGGTCCGCCGTCTGAAAGTAATCATAAAATTCGAAAAAAATTCGTTTTCATTGAAGCGCCGCGCACCTGTACCCCAATAATAGGGGGAGGTACAACATGCAGATTATGACTTATGTGCCCTATGGGGCGGAGGGAATTATTATCCGTGTAGAGGCCGATATCAGGCGGGGTATACCGGGCATTGATATTACCGGACTTGCGGAGGGGGCGGTAAAGGAGGCGCGGGAACGGGTGCGGGCAAGTTTTCGCAATTCAGGTTTTGTATTTCCGCCGGATCGTATCCTTATCAATCTGGCTCCGGCGGGGGTAAGGAAAGAGGGAGCCTCGCTGGACCTGCCCATTGCCCTTTCGGTGATGTCCGCGGCCGATCTTATCCCCAATTCGGAGGACCTTATCGATCCCGTTATGGTACTGGGAGAACTGGAACTTTCGGGAAGGCTGAGGCCGGTGCGGGGCGTTCTTGCCGCTACCGCCGGCGGCCTGCGCTCAGGGATTCGGGACTTTATCGTTCCGGCGGAGAATACCGGAGAAGCGGCCATCCTCGCTTCAGGCCGTTTTGCGGCGGCGCGTACCCTCAAGGAAGCGGTACATTCCCTTATATATCGCGCGAAAAATGGTTCCTGGCCGCATAGCCCCGCTTCGCTTTCAAACAGTATGGCGGCGCCGGAAGATACGGTTGTTGAAGCCGCCGGGGATTTTTCAGACGTGCGCGGTCAGGAACGCTACAAACGGGCCCTGGAGATAGCCGCGGCGGGAGGACATAATCTTCTGGTGTTCGGCCCGCCCGGGGCAGGGAAGACCATGCTGGCGCGGCGTCTGCCTTCGATACTGCCGGAACTGGAAACCGGTGAAGCGGTGGAGGTAACCCGAATCCACAGTCTGGCAGGTCAGATACGGACGGGACTGCGCGGTCCCGATTCTTCAGACGGAAATGCTTCCGTCAGGGGATGCCTTATCACCCATCCCCCCTTCCGCAGCCCGCACCATTCGGCCAGCGCCGAAGGAATACTTGGCGGAGGCAGGATGATCCGGCCCGGGGAAATTAGTCTTGCCCATCTGGGCGTGCTTTTTCTGGACGAAGCTCCGGAATTCCGCTCCAATGTGCTTCAGGCTTTGCGGGAACCTCTGGAAGACAGGGTTATAACCATTTCACGGGCGGACGGTCCGGTCAGGCTGCCGGCGGATTTTCAACTTCTCATTGCGGCCAATACGTGCCCCTGCGGGCGGCTTGGCATGAGGCCTCCGGACTCCGGTCTCCATCTGCCGGACATACCTGTTCAGGGAGAAAACGCCGGAAGCGGCGGAGTTGAAACCGCGCTCCGTATAGAAAGCCGGAATACGTCGTGGGGGGCGGAAGGCTGCTATTGCAGCGCGCAGGAAATACGGCGTTACTGGCGTAAATTCGGCGCGGCTCTGCTGGACAGGATAGAACTCAGAGCCGGCGTTATACCGCCTGAAGCCGGCAAACTTCGGACCGGCCCCTCCGAAAGCAGCCGTGAAATTGCGGTCCGGGTACGGAAGGCGGTGGAAATCCAGAGGCGGCGGTTTCGGGACACCGGGCTGCGCCGTAACGCCGGGATGCCCCCCGCCATGCTTGCGCGTTTCTGTTCCATGCCGGAAAAGACCGAAAGCATACTTCAACAGGCCGTGGAAAAACTGGGACTTTCAGGCCGGGCCTGCCACGGGGTGCTCCGCGTAGCCC
>JAIRRU010000267.1 GCA_031255815.1 Treponema sp.
GTTTCCAAAAATCGTCTTTTGCCCGGCCGCTCTTTCACCGTTCCCGGATACGGTATACCCCGTCATTTTCCGCCACCAGTAATTCTTTCCCCAGCGCTTCAAGTACCTTGTAGATATCCTTTTCCTCCATGCCGCTTCTTTCCTGGAGCTGCCGCAGATTCGCCGGCCCCCGGGTAACAAGAACCCTTATTACCGTTCCCCGGTGCTGCCGGAAGGAGCCCGCAAAGGGGCTTTGTTTGGCATAATGGGCGCTCCGCCGGTTCGGGTTTACCGTAAGCTTTTTCAAAGCCACACCGTAATCCATCAGGGCCCAGTACCACTTGCGGGGGTTCTCCCTATCCATATGCTCCGCTATTAGGGGCAAAATCTCCCGGTCGTTTACGCCGGTTCTGTCTTTGAAAAAGAAGTGAAGAAAAGCCGCGCGGATATTGGTTTCGATAAATACCGAGGGGTGGTTGTAGGCAAAACAGGGTATGGCCCCCGCGGTGTAGGGGCCGATACCGGGCAGGGCTATTAGTTGTTTGGGATTGTCCGGCACATCGCCTTCATATTCCTTGGTGATTCTCCGGGCGCAATCCTTTAAATAGTAACAGCGGCGGTTGTACCCGAGCCCGTTCCATTCTCTCAGGGCTTCCTCCAGGGACGCTTTGGCAAGAGAAGGGGGATCGGGCCATTTTTTCATGAAACGGCTCCAGTAAACAGTTACCCGATCCGTCTGGGTTTGCTGCAGCATAAACTCCGACACCATTATCCCCCAGGGATCGATCTTTTCCCTCCAGGGGAAGCGGCGGCCCTTCCTTTCGTAGTGCGAATAGATTGCCGAGCGGAATTCGTCTTTATCCATCAGAGTATTTTCTTCCTCGCTTCGTCCGCAATCAGCTGCGCTATTTGTTCCGCGTTAATTTCGTCCGTATCAATAATAAGATCCGCAAATTCGTAGAGGTCGTTGTCTATGTTATAGATCCGCAGATACCGTTCCCGATCCTGCCGATCCCTTTCGGCGGTAAAGGCGGCGACCGCTTCAAAGCTGCCCCCTTCCCGCTTTACAATGCGGGCCGTTCTGGTTTCCGGCCTCGCCCGAAGGTAGACTTTAAGATCCGCTTCCGGGAGTATCCATATAGCAAGCCGGGAACCCAATACGCAGCCTCCCTTTTCCCGGGCGATGAGGGCCTGGCGGCTGTCCACTTCCCGATCCCAGGAATCGTCCGTTGCGGCAAGTTTCATTACTTCCGCAAGGCTTAAGCCTTTTTCTTCCGCGAGAGTTCTAAAGGTAAAATTGATAAACCGCAGATTCAGTTTTCCGGCTGCCAGCCGGCTCACGGTGGTGTTTCCGCAACCGCTTTTTCCCGATACGGCAACCCTGATGTCCCGCTCTTCAACGTTTCTATTCAACATTCCGTAACTGCTCCCGTATATTTTCCAGGGCGTTTTTCATGTCCACAACCGCCCGGCTTATCTCAAGGACAGGGCTTTTTGATCCGATGGTGTTTATCTCCCGGTTTATCTCCTGGCAGAGAAAATCAAGCTTTTTCCCCGGGCTCTGATTCCGCCCGGTCTCCGCCCTGAATTCGGCAAAGTGGGCGGAAAGCCGCGACACTTCTTCCGAAATAGTGTACTTCATCAAAAGTACCGCCGTTTCCGCGAGAATCCGGTTTTCGTCGATCCGGTCTCCCAGGACTTCGGCGAAACGGGCCCGCAGGTTTGTTTTGATGGTCTCATCCGCCCGGGGGGCGAAAGAGGCGACGGTTTTAAGCGACGATTCGAGGATCCCCAGGTGGGACAGTATGTCTTCTTCGGTATGCTTCCCCTCCCGCGCCCGTTCCAGGTCAAAATCATCCAGCGCCGCCTTCAGAACCGGTTCTATCCGGCCCCAGTAACGATCCGCGTCCCTTTCCTTTTCCGCTTCCAGCACCCCTTCGCAGGCAAGGATCATCGACAGGCTTGGCTTCTCGGCGCTGCGCAGGGTTTCCGCCAGATTCCTGATAGCCTTATCGTAAGCGGCGGCGGCTTCGCGGTTCAATAAAACTTTTACCGGCGCGTCAAGATCCCTGAGGCGGAGGCTGAGCTCCACTTTGCCCCGGGCGCAGCGCCGGGCTACCTGTTCCCGTATGCCCGGCTCCAGAACCAAAAGACGGGGGGCCGTGTTAACGTATATCTCCAAAAAACGGCTGTTGTAGGAACGGATCTCCACCGACAGGGAGCAGCCGGCTTCCTGCAGCTCCCGGTACGCATAAGCGGTCATGCTTTTCATGAATTTTGCCCTTTGTAGTAATCATAGAGGGATCTGCCAAGCTTCCAGTTGTCCCCGGCGCCCATCGTAACAAAAACATCCCCCGGCTTCAGCAGCTTCTTGAGCGTTTCCCCGGCCTCAAGCGGTTCGTCAGTATAAAAAACGCGATCCTTTACGGCCCCGATCTTTTCGAAAAGCGTCCGCCCTGTTACGCCGCCTTTGTACTCCTCCCTGGCCGATCCGTATATCTTATGCAGAATAACTACATCGGCCCTTTCAAACGAAGCGGCAAATTCTTCAAGCAACGACGCAGTCCGGGTGTAAGTATGGGACATAAAACTTACCACGAACCGCCTTTCGGGATAAAAGGCTCTGAGGCCTTCCAGGGTCGTGGCGATGGCGGTAGGGTGATGCCCGTAGTCGTCTATAAAAAGGATCCCCCCCTCCTCGCCAAGGATCTCGGATCGCCGTTTTGAACCCCGGAACTCTTCCAGTTCCTTTCTGACGAGCTCCCGCCTCCCGCCGGTCCAGCCGTCCTCCCCGAATTCCTTGCGTACCAGTAACGAGGTAAGCGCCAGGGCCGCGGCGGCGTTTAGGGCCTCGTGCCGGCCGGGAACCCGCAGCGTCAGTTCCCCGGGAAAACCGCTTATCCGCAGAGAAGCCCGTTCCCGCCCTACCGTGTAGGAAAGGATCCGAAAGCATCCCGGGGCGCTGAAGCCGTAGGGAACCATCCTGATGCCCCGGTTTTCCTTTTCCAGTATCGAAACGACCTCTGAGGCGCCCGGATCGTCGGCGCAGTAGATCAGTTCCCCTCCGGCGGGGAGGAGCCGGCAGTATTCAAGAAACGCGTCTCTGATAGATTCGTAAGTGGGGTAATAATCCTGGTGGTCGCTTTCCACCGCGGTAAGGATGATCCGCCGGGGGCGGAACGAAAGAAAATGCCGCCGGTATTCGCAGGTTTCGGCGACAAAGTATTTGTTCCCCGTAACAAGGGTGGAACGGCCTTTAAAGCCGGCGCTTCCGGCCAGGATCTGGGCGGGAAGCCCCGCGGCCCTGATGAGGTTTCCGGCCATGACGGTGGTGGTGGTCTTCCCGTGAACCCCCGCTATTCCGGCAGAGTCGAAATTCCGGGAATAGTAACCCAAAGCGTCCGGATATTTGAGAATGGGCAGCCCTTGGCGCTGTGCCTCCGCCATTTCCGGATTGGTGTCGAAAGAATAGGCGGCTGAATAAATAACCAGATCGAAAGTTTTATTGATGTGCTCTTCTTTAAAGGATTCGAAATAAGGTATACCCAGTTCCCGCAGGATAGAATCGGTATAAAACACCTCGTCCCGGTCGGAACCGCTGACTTCAACGCCCGTATTACGCAGCAGTTCCGCCAGGGCGCACATGCCGGTTCCCTTAATTCCGATAAAATAAACTTTGGAGCCCGGAACCAGGGCTTTTTCAAAATCCATAAGGCATAATACCCTGGGGGACTCCCCTTTTGCAACATCCCGGTTTTGTTTAGAATACCAGCCTATGGAAAGTCCGGTCGTTATACAGAGTTCCGCCGATGTTTTCGCGTGGATTGGGGGCTTCATCAATATGGGGCGCGGGCAGAGTTACCGGAGTTTCCGGCTGGATCGTATGCGGATTCTCAGCAGGCTTGCGGATTATCCGGAGAGATGCGCCCCGCTGGTTCATGTGGCCGGTTCCAAGGGGAAGGGTTCGGTTACCGGGATGATCGCCGCGATGCTTGAGGCGGAAGGGCTAAAGGCGGCCCGTTACACTTCCCCCGACGTAATGGAAAAACGGGAACGGATCAGCCGGGGGAATACTTTTTTTGATGAATCCGTTTATATCGAGGCGGGCAGGGAACTGGTCTCGGTAGTGGAAAAGCTGCGTTCCCTCTCCGGCCCCGAGGCGGGGCTTTTCGATCCTTCCCGGGAAGAGGGGGAAGAGCCGACCTTTTTTGAGCTGATGAGCCTCTACTTCTTTCTCTGCGCGCGGGCGGGCTGCTGCGACGCCATGGTTGTGGAGACCGGCATGGGGGGAAGGCTCGACGCCACCAACATTGTGGAGCCCCTAGCGTCGGTTATCACCCTGATAGAGATAGAGCACGCCGAATACCTGGGGAATACGCTGGCGGCTATAGCGGGCGAGAAAGCGGGAATTATCAAAACCGGCAAGCCCCTGATCCTGGCCGCCCAGGAAGACGAGGCCCTGGGGGTGTTCCGCAGAGAGGCGGCGGGGAAGAATTCGCCGCTGCTCTACTTTCCCGAGACCGTCAGTATCGGTGATGTCAGGGTGAGCAGGCGGGGTACCGGCTTTACCCTGAACTTTCTTACCGAAGCTTTCTTCCCCCGCCCCCTGCGGCTTTTCCTCCCCATACCCGGCGCGGTACAGACCGGAAACGCGGGGCTGGCCCTGCTTGCCGCAAAAACCGCCTTTCCCCGCCTGGGGGAAGACGCGGTGCGCAGGGGGCTTGAGGGGTTCAGGCTACCCGCCCGCTTTGAAAGGATCCTGGACGAACCCGAGCTGGTCATAGACGGGGCCCATACCCGGAAAAGCATGGAGCAATGCGCGGATACCTTCTGTTCCCTCTACGGCGAGGGGGGGATCCTGGTGTTCGGCTGCGCCGCGGGTAAAGATGTCCAGGCCATGACGGAAACCCTGGTTCGCCGTTTTTCGCGGATCATCGTTACTACCCCGGGAACCTTCAAGAAAAGCAATCCCGATGATGTTTACGCCGTTTTCAAGTCCAAGGCCGGAAAGGAAACAGAGATACTGTTGATAAAGGAAACCCGGGCGGGTATAGAGAAGGCCCTGGCCCTGGGAAGGGAACTGAGGCTGCCCGTTTTGGGCGCCGGATCCTTTTACCTTGCCGCGGAGATCCGCCAATATATATGCCGCCTGGGCCTCTTTCAAAACCGTCTATTCTGAAGCGGGGTAGCCCGGCAGGGAGTATTCCCGTTCCGTCCCGGTCTGGGGATCCGAAAAGCGCAGGAGCCGGGAGCGCAGCGCAAAGGGCCGTCCCGATTCCGCGGGCCGTTCCGGCGCGCCGTAGAGGGTATCCCGCCTGAGGGGAAAGCCGATCCAGGAAAGATGACAGCGGATCTGGTGGCGGAATCCCCGTCTCAGCCGCAGATCGAAGCGGGCTTCCCCTTCCCGCTGTTCCCATGCGAGCACCTCTGTGGTATAGGGCCTTCCCTGATCCCCGGCGGCCTCCCGGCGTCCGGGCAGGCGGGAACATTCCGCCGGGCGGACTGCCTTTCTGCCCGGCCCCCAGGGCCGGAAAAAACTCCGGATAAAAAACGAATCCCCGGGGAGTTCCCCGAAAGGGGGCGGCGGAAAACCGGGCGCCGGGCTTCCCGCCGTTTTCCCCTCCGTAAGCGCGCTGTACTCCTTTACCATAAGCCCTTGCCGCTGTTCCAGAAGCAGGGTGTCCAGGGCGGCCTGGTTTTTCCCCACAAGAACAAGCCCCTCGGTTTCATAATCAAGCCGGTGTATCAGCCCCCCTTCGGCAGGCTTCATACCCTTGAGTTCCAGCACCGGGGGGTATATACGGGCGTACCAGCCAAGCAGCGTGGCGGCCCCCGAGGGGCCCAGGGGCGCCGAGTGCATGAACGGGGGCTTATAGATAACCGCGAAATCCCCGGTTTCAGCGACTACCGCCGGAGAAGGGCTCCAGGGCCCGTCGCGCCAGGGCGGATCATTCATGACGAAGCCGGCTGAGGGACGGGGCAGGGTGTCCCCCGCGGCGCCTTAACAGCCATGGCCCGCCTTTTCCCTGTTGTTGAGCCGGGCGATCATGGCTTTGAAACGGGCCGGCAGGGGGGATTTAAAGATCCGGCGGCGCTCCTCCCCGGGAAGGGTAAGGGCAAGGCTTTTCGCGTGGAGCATGAGGGAGATGCCAGGAAAAAGCGTATCCCCGCCGCCGTAGAGGGGGTCTCCGGCGATGGGAAGGCCCAGGTAACGCAGATGCACCCGGATCTGGTGGGTACGGCCCGTCCGGGGACGGAGCAGCAGGAGGGAATGGGTCTTCCATGG
>JAIRRU010000008.1 GCA_031255815.1 Treponema sp.
GAGGCAGGCGGTGTTCCAGGCCCGGGAGAAAAACCAGAACGAAACGGAAAACCGGGCCCTGTTCTTTCTGCTCCGCATCAGCCTCCATACCGGGGATCTGGCAGAGATAGAGAACATCTTCCAGCAGCTTGAAAACCAGCTTGAACAGAAGGATTATTATAACCGTTTTATCCTTCACGATATTGTCTCCGGCTGGTTTTACGCCCAGATCGGCAGCGTCAGCCGGACGGCCCCCTGGTTGAGAAACAGTTTTGAAAAAAGCGAACTGAGCGACTTGTTCCGCCCCTTCGAGACCCTGGTAAAGGCAAAATGCGCCTATGCAGAGAAACGCTACGGCGCGGTGCTGCAAATTCTGGAAAAGCAGAACACGCGGAAAGGTTTGGAAAGTTTCTATCTAGGGAAACTGGAAGCCGCGCTGTTAAGGTCGGCGGCCCGCTGCCATCTTGAAAACAGCGCCGGCGCTCTTGCGGATCTGGAGGAAGCCTGCGGCATGGCCTCCCCCTTCTCTTTCGATATGCCTTTCATCGAGCTGGGAGAGGATATGTGCCTGCTGGCCGGTATGGCGCTTTCCAGCGGGAAAAATTCCGCCTTATCCGACTGGTTTGACAAGATCCAGAGCAGGGCTTCGGCCTACGGGAAAAAAACAGGTATCGTGGGGGAATCTTTCCGGCAGCCGGGCGGGGAACAGGCTTTCGAACGGAACCTGCCCGAAGATCCGCCTCCCCCCATTCTGCGCCGGAGGGAGGCGGTGGTGCTGTGGGCCCTTTCCCAGGGCTTTACCCGGGACGAAATTGCCCGGCAAGAACAGATATCCCTCAACGCGGTGAAAGAAAACATCAAGAATCTTTATGATAAGCTTGGCGCCCTTAACCGGGCGGATGCTATAAGAATTGCAGATTCTATGGGACTTTTAAGAAAATTCGAAAAATCCAGCCATAAGGGTGTATTTCGTTTCAAATGAAACCATAAACTCTTATGGTGAGGAATCTGCAAAATGTCAAATGTTAATTTTTCCAGGGAAGGTACACCCTCCCTTCGTATGGCAAGCCACTGGCGAACCGGGCGGCTCTACTCCAGAACCCGCAGAATACTCATCGCTTATGAACGGGCCGCCGGATGCTCTGTTTCGGTAGTGGATGAGTATAACAAATTCGCGGATACAACCTATGAGCAGCAGCTCCCCTTCTGCGGCCTCTGCAAAAAATACCGCTGGGGCGCGATGGGGAAAGACGGCGAACATCCCTGTGTTACTATGCACCAGAAAGGAATAGAGGAATCCTGCCGGTTGGGAGGCTCCTACATCTATATGTGCGAACTGGGCTTTGTATTCTGGACCAGCCCGCTCTATACGGGCAGCCGTTACGCGGGGGCCCTTATCGCGGGGAACAGCCTGGGAATAAAAAGGGAAGAGGCCGCCAGACGCATTCAGGAGTGCTACGGAAACAGCCTTTCCGCCGAACAGATACGGAACCAGCTGGCGCTGATTCCCGAAAGAAACTACGAGGAAACTAAAGCCCTGGTGCAGATGATGCTTATCTGCGCGCGGCAAATATCCGGCGCCGGGACAGGGCAGGGTTACGGTGAATCTCCGCAGAGAAACGCTGAAAAGATGATCCAGTCCGGCATAAACCAGGCTGAAACGGCACCCGCGGAGCCCCGCCAGGAGCGGGCCCGGGAGCCCTGCGCCAAAGTTCCCGGCGCGGCCGCCTCGCCGGGCCCTGGTTTCCCGCCGCCGGTTCCGGCTTACTCCGATTCCCCGGACGGCGAGGGCCAGGGTATTCTGGAAGCGGAACGGCGGCTTCTGGCGGCGCTCCGCCGGGGGGACAGCGTGGCCGCGGGCAAAACCCTTGACCGTATCCTTGACATCTTTTTAAACATGAGCCCGGGCGATTTTGAATTCTTCCAGTTCCGGGCCATAGAACTGGTAGTATTCCTCTCACGGGCCGCCGCTCCGGGCGCCAATCCGGCGGACAACACGGTACTGGAGGCGAATAACCGTTACCTGAAAAAAATAGCGGAATCGTCCGGCGTGGAGGAGCTGAGCGAACGGCTCCACATTATCGTTGATCTTATGGCGGGAAAAATATTTTCTTTCCAGGGTATCCGTCACGCCTCCGCGCTGCGGAAGGCTGAGGGCTTTATCCGGGAAAACTATACCCGCAAGTTAAGCCTGGAGGACATAGCCGGGGTATCGGGGCTTTCCGCCCCCTACTTCAGCACTATTTTCCGGGAAGAGATGGGGGAAAACCTTTCGGCCTATCTCAACCGGCTGCGGGTGGAAAAGGCGGCCGGCCTGTTGACGGAGAGTAAAGCTACATTGAACGAAATAGCGGAAGCCTGCGGCTTCGAGGATCAGAGCTGGTTCTCGAAGATATTTAAAAACTATATGGGATTGAGCCCTGGCAGATACCGCGAACAGGGAGGGACAGATCCCGGGCATTACACAGGGTAATTCAGAAACCTCCGGGGCAGCGCCGCTAAGGACGCGCCGCCGCCCAGGGAGGGAGGGATGCGTGATTTTTATGGAGAAAAAACATAACCAGCAAAACGGCGGCGGGCAAACAAGCCAAAAGGGATTAAGCAATCCGGTACTTATTGAAGCCTGCAAAGTTCTCTGCTCCTATGCCAAGGCAACAGGGGCCTTCGTCTGCGTCTATGATCAGGATTATATACCGATACCCGTATCCTCCGCCGGAGCGTCCGATACGGTTTCTATACAAAACGGCGAGGCCCGCGGATCCTCTTCAAAAAACAACCCGGAAATTTTTAGTGAAAAAAACCCGTGTTTTTCCTGTATAACGCACCACGCCGGCGCCGAACCGAAAACAACGGAAGATCTAACGGCTTCTCCCTGCGGCGAAATTCACCGGGAGGCAATAAAAGAATCGTACCGCCACGGGGGCTGCTATATATACACGTGCGAAATGGGTTTTAAGTTCTGGACCAGCCCCGTTTACTACCAGGGGCACTTTATCGGCGGCCTCCTCGGCTCGGGCTTTCGGGAAGAAGACGCGGAGAACCAGCCTCCGGAAATTCTCCGCTACCCCGGGGGCAGCGAAATTACCGACCAGGAATTTGCCCGCCGGATCCGCGATTTTCCCGGCGCCCCGGAGGAAAAGATCCGGGCCCTGGCGGAATTGATGCTTATCTGCGCGGAGTCCCTCTCTTCGGAAAACGACGATTACTACGAAACCATAAAGCGCCGGGCGGAACAGCAGAGCCGGCTTATGGCGAGCGTCCAGGAACTGAGAAAAATGCAGGACAGCGGGAGCCCGGTTCCCGGTTACCCCCTGGACAAGGAACGCATGCTCCTTACCGCCCTGAGGCGGGGGGATACGGAAACGGGAAAGGCCATTCTGAACGATATTCTGGCGGTACTGCTGTTCTCGAGCCCGGATCAGTTTAAATACATCCAGTTCCGCGCCATAGAACTGGCGGTGCTGCTTTCCCGGACGGCGTTTACCCCGGGGAATCCCGATAAGGCTATTCTGGAATCCAACAACAGTTATATTAAATCGATCCAGGAATCAAAAACCATCGAGGAGCTTACCGACATGCTGAACATTACCGTGGAACGCATGGCGGAGCATATCTTTTCTTTCCAGGAGATCCGCCACGCGGCGGCCCTGCGGAAGGCGGAGCGGTTTATTCAGGAAAACTACAGCCGCAAGATAAGCCTCCAGGAAATCGCCAAGGTATCCGGGCTTTCCGCCCCCTACTTTAGCACGATTTTTAAGGAGGAGCGGGGGGAAAACCTTTCCACCTACCTTAACCGCCTGCGGATAGAGAAGGCGGGCCGCCTGCTCTTAAAAACCGGCATGCCCCTGAGCGACATTGCCCGGGCCTGCGGGTTCGAGGATCAAAGCTGGTTCTCCAGGATGTTTAAAAGCTACACCGGCCTGAGCCCGGGAAAATACCGGGGGCAGCACGGCGGCCCCGTTACGGAAATATCCGACAGCAACTTTTCCGAGGACTGCCGGGACAAGATGATAAAAGAAGACCCTAATCCCGGGGAGGAGACGCCAACCTAATCGGGGGGCTGTCGGGAGTTCTGCGGGAAAAATCGCAGGCCCGCCGGGCCGCGTCTTCCGGCAGGGTGGCGAAGGCGCAGTAATCCTTCATCTCGATGGCGTCCACCAGGCGTCCGGGCACGTTTCCGGCCCGGCCTAAAAGGGCCGCCACGTCCCGGGCGGAAGCGCCGTGCCGCCGGCCCAGGCCCACATAGACCCGCCCCGCGCCGGCGACCCCTTCGCGGCCCGCCCCCGGGGATTGGCGGAAGGCCCGGCCGGGCCGCCGCTCGGCCCTGGCGGCGCCGTACTCCGCCCGCCCGTTCGCGGAGAGACGGTGGCCGGAAGCGAAACGGCCCCGCAAAGCCCCCCGCCGGCCTTCCTCGCGGAAAGACTCCTCGGCGAATTCCGTTACCGCCCCGTAGCGGGAGGGATCGAGCAGTTCCCCGTAGCTTGAGCTGATCAGGGCCTCCACCGCCTTCTCCGCCCCCAGGCGCTCGATAAGCTGGCGGCATACCTTGGCGAGGAAGGGGGAAGCCGGAGCCTCCTCCGGGCTGTCTTCCCGGCCGACTTCCTCCGGACGGAGGGCGGGCGGGTCAAAATCGGAAACGGGATCGGGAGTGGAAACGGGATCGGAGGAGGGATCGGGAGAAGGATCGGGTATTCCGGCCGCCTCCGCCGGATCCGCCGCCAGATGCTCCTCGCCGGGGAGGGCCTCCAGCACGGAGGCTACAATCCGCGCCCTGACGGCTTTCATTACCGATTTTACCGAGGGAACCTTCATCCAGAGGATGCCGCTGCCCAGGATCCGTTCCATGCTGCGGGAAAGCTGGTCCACCTTCCCCCGTTCCGCCGGAAGGGCCAGGCTTATCGCCTTGCCGCGCCTGCCGGCCCGGCCGGTGCGGCCTATCCGGTGCACATAGCTTTCCCGGTCGCCGGGTAAATCCCAGTTGATCACGTGGGTAAGCCGCTCAATGTCCAGGCCCCGGGCCGCCACATCGGTGGCCGCCAGGATCGTGGTCTGTTTTGAGCGGAAACGCCGCAGAGTCCGCTCCCGGGCTTCCTGGGAAAGATCCCCGTGAATGGCCTCGGCAGGGTAGCCGGATTCCACCAGGCGGCGGTTAAGCTCGTCGGTTCCGGCCTTGGTGGCGCAGAACACCAGCCCGTAAAAGCCTTCGGCGCTGTCCACAATCCGGCGCAGGGCCTCAAGCCGGTCTTCCCGCTTCAGGATCATATAGTACTGATCCACCGCGGGCTTTTCGTCTTCCGGGGCCGCGTCCTCCAGGATATCCGCCTCCCCGATGTGGGTTCGCACCACTTTAAGGATGGGTTCCGGCATGGTGGCGGAAAACAGGGCCATGCGGCGCTCGCTCTTGAGTCCGGCCATAATGGTCTCTACGTCCTCGAAAAAGCCCATGTCCAGCATCTCGTCCGCTTCGTCCAGGATGAACCAGTCAACCGCGGAAAGATCCAGCACCTTGCGATCCATCAGATCCATCACCCGGCCGGGGGTGCCCACCACGATCTCCGTGCCCCGCTTCAGATCCAGGATCTGGCTCCGGATGGAGGCCCCGCCGTAGACCGCGGTAATCCGGGGCCAGAAGCGCAGCGCCCCGTCCGGCCCCCGGGCGACGGCGGAGCCTCCCGCCATGGGGGTAAAGCTCGCCACTTCCCGGGACACCTGCAGGGCAAGCTCCCTGGTGGGGGTTAGAATGAGCGCCTGGGGGGCGCGGCCCTGCCGGGTTATCCGTTCTACCAGGGGGATGCCGAAGGCGGCGGTCTTTCCCGTCCCGGTCCGGGCCTTGACGATGAGATGCCCGCTCTCCGCGAGGAGCCGGGGCAGGGCAATAGCCTGAATCGGCGTAGGGCTCGTAAAACCTTTAAGGCTTAAAGCCCCAAGTACCGCCTCGGATAAACCGAAGGAGGAAAAAGAACTGGGATCGCTGATCATATAGTCCCATTATACGGAAAGCCCGGCTAAAGATCCACGATCCGAATTGCACCGCGTTAAATCTAACCGTAGGGCATTTCCCAAAACCCGGTTGGTTTTGGGAAAGCCTTCACAGCGTTCCCGCGGTCTAAGGCGATCCGCCGGGGGGTTAAAGCTGCACGATCCGCCCGGTTTTGTCGGACTGGTACACCGCTTCGATCATCTTTGTCATAACAAGCGCGTCCTCCAGGCCCAGGTACTCGGGGCTCCCCGAACGGCTGGCGCAGGCATCGGCGAACTGAATGACCGGGGAGGGCCGCGCCGGGGGGAGGCTCTTGGGGGAGGCCTCTTTGAGCAGGAGGCCGTCCAGGGCCTTGGTGCTGATACGCAGTTCCGGGCCTCTCATGAATACCGATCCCTGGGTTCCGTATACCTCAAGAAGGTCGGGGACGCCGAAGCTAACAAAGCCGGTTTCCATGATTCCCAGCACGCCGTCTTTGAACTCGGCGATTGCCACCGCGTTTTCATCGGAAGAGGTGCCGAAGGGCCTGCTGGTTAAACCGGAGAGGCGGCTGGGCGCGCCGAACAGGAAGGAGAGGATGTACACCGGGTGGGCCCCCAGATCCATCATGGCCCCTCCCCCGGTAAGGGAGGTATCGAACCAGTAATCCGGCAGCCAGTGATCGCTTACCCCGCCATGACTGCGGCGGAAACGGGCGCCGGTGATCCTGCCCAGCGCCCCCTCTTCCAGCAGTTTTTTAACGTAAAGGATCCGGGGGTCAGCCCGCAGGGGCAGGCTGATAGTGAAAATAAGCCCCGCCCGGCGTATGGCGGCGGCGATTTTCTCCGCTTCCGCCGAACTTACGGCCAGAAGTTTTTCGGTAAAGATGTCCTTCTTTGCCTCGGCCGCCTTGCAGAGCAATTCCGGATGCATGACCGTAGGCGAATTGCAGATCACCGCGCTAAAATCTTTGCGGGCGATAAAACGGTCGTAATCGCCCTCAAAATCGACCTGCCATTCGGCGGCCATGGCACGGCCCCTTTCGGGGTTTTCGTCCCAGAGCGCGCAAAAGCGAACCTTGCCGCTTTCCCGCAGTTCCTGTACATAGCCTTTCGCGTGTACGTGCCAGGTACTGATAATTCCCACATTCAGCATAGGATCCTCCGTCAAAAATTCGCCGCCAAAAATGTACCGCTCAAGATACGCCGCTACCGCGTCGCGGCGCTTCTTTCCCGGGCGGCGGCAAGAAACTGGGTCAGCGCGTCCCTGGTCTCCCCGTCAATGAGCATGGACATGATGAAGCGCTGGAGGGGGAAGCGCTGCATCATCCGGCTTGCCGCGAAGTACCGGACATAGCACCGCTCCGTTCCGGGGAGATCCTCGAAGTACCAGGCCCCCCGTACGTCTTTTACCCTGCCGTCCCCCCAGTCGTAACTGTAGTCAACCAGGAGCCTGCCCGGCTCGTCCGCCAGCACGGTAACCAACTGGCGGAAGCGCAGGGTGTAGGTGACTCCGAACACCTCAATGCCCGCCACCATGTCGTGGTAGACCTTCCCGTTTTCACGGATAACCTGCATGCCCTTGTTCCGCTTGAAGATCCGGGGGTATGACTCGTAATCCAGAATGGTTTCCCTGAGGCTGGACAGGGGGATATCGGTACAGGTATGGAGATCCGCGTACGCTTCTATCCAGCGGCTCTTATCGGCCTCGATCTCGCGGGAAACCTCGGTTTTGATGATTTCGGCTTTACCGTAGAGCCTTCCCCACTCGCTCTGAGGGGGGAGGCGGTACTCCTCCCCCCTTACCGCGGCCCCGGAGACAAACAGAAAAAGCAGTAAGCCTAAACCACGGCGTCGCATGGCGCGTCTCTCCTTGTTAAAGGCGGCGTATCCGGCGGTTCCGGCGCCGCGCCCGCTTATGAACGGTGTTTCCCGGATACCCGGCTACTCAAACTTAACCGGGGCGCCTTCTTTTACCGATTCGAAAATGGCCTCCATAAGCAGCATGTTCCGCATGACCGAATCCAGGGACACCACGAGGCTTTCCTTACCCTCGACGGTATTCAGGAAATTCCGGTAAAAGTCCCGTATGTCCGATTTAACTACCGGCAGGGCCTCTTCCTTGATGGTCTCGTCAGTCCGGGGCGCCATGGTCTTGGTAAGCCCCGCGGCGGTTCTGATGGGAACCGCGTCGTTCTTGCTCCAGTCCGTAACCCGCACTATCTTGCCCGCCGGTTTGAAATCTTCCATCAGGGCGGTTCCGTCCCGGCCCAGCATGTACCAGCGGGGCAGGTAGATAAAGTTACTAGTCCCCACTTCCGCCAGGTAGACCAGGCCGTTTTCAAAGGTCAGTTCCGCGTAAAAACCGTCGTCCACCAGTTCGTTGGTAACATGGGTGAAGGTGGCGTAGACTTTTTTCAGCTTGCCGGGGATCATCTGCAGGGCCTGATCCAGAATATGGACGCCCCAGTCCAGCACCATGCCGCCGCCGTGTTCCGGAAGCCCCCGCCAGTCGCCGGGTATGCCCCGGGAACCGTGAACCCGGGACTCGATGCGGAAGACCTCGCCCAGCAGCTTTTCCTCGTAGATCTTCTTCGCCGTCAGATAGTCTTCGTCCCAGCGGCGGTTCTGATGAACCGCGAAGACCTTTCCCGCCTTCCGGGACGCGCCGATCATCTCCCGCAGCTCCCCGGAATTGAGGGCCGCGGGCTTTTCACAGACCACGTTTTTCCCCGCTTCCAGGGCCTTGAGCACCATGGGTTTGTGGAGCTCGTTCGGAACCGCCACCAGGACAATATCCACCGCGGGATCCCCAAGAAGCTCCCCAAGGGAACCGTAGGCTTTTAAACCGTGTTCCCGGGCAAATTGCTGCCTGGCCCCGGCAATGTCGTAAGACCCGGTAACTGAAAGGTTTTCGAAACCCTTCCCCTCACTGATCTTCCGCCCGCCGAACCAGGCCCCTTCGTTGATAAGCTCGCGGTGCCAGTTGCCCATGCCGCCCAAGCCGATTACAGCCAGATTATGTTTTTCCATGAAATACCTCTAACGACTTAGTATACCTGATTTCAAACAGACGCGCAATTTACCGGGGCTGAGGGTAGCCGCGAAGCCCGCTAACCCTGCTTGGGCTAAAAAGTACAGATAAGAGGGTAACCACGAACCACACTAACCGCACGAACTTTTACGCCGGTAGCCCTGGCTTTAGTATCCGGACAATAACGGGACAGCGGATTGCAGAGGGAATTGAGTTTGTTTCAAAACCCGGTTGGTTTTGGAATAAACTCAATTTAAAGAAATTTACCACAAAGGCGAAAAAGGCGCACGAAGGCGGGGCAGGGACCTTGTTTAGGCTAAAAGTACGAATAAAAGGGTAGCCACGAACCACACGAACACCACGAACTTTTACTCCGACAGCCCTGACTTTTTACCTGGCTCCAGCCTGGCTTTGCCAGGATTTCCGGTGTCCGGGGAAGTTTTGGAGTAGGGTTAGTGTGGTTCGTGCCGTTCGTGGCTAATTATCATTTCTCTGCGTTTATCCCGGCTTTACGGGCAGGCTAAATATAGCTAAATATAACGGATCTTTTTCAGATCGATGCTGTGGGGTTTTCCCGTATCGGCGGCGTAGCCCACGGCCACGGCCAGGCCGAATTCGCAACCTTCGGGAAAGCCCAGCTTGCCCTTCCAGTAGGCGGCGGTTTCAGGATCGTTGAAAATAACGTTGGGCAGGCCCAGAATGACGCTGCCCAGGCCCAGGCTGGTAGCGGCAATGGCGATGTTCTCCGCGGCGATTCCTGCATCGGCGGCGGACTTGTTCCTCAGCGCCAGGAAGAAGCATACCGGGGCGTCGTAGAAGATCTTGTTGTTTCGGGATCTGATGCGATCCGTCACACTGGTTTCGCCTTTTTTCACAAAATAGGCGGCTACCGCCTTTTCCGCCTCCTGGATGAGGGCGCTGTTTTTAACCACAATCACGTCAACCGGCTGGGAATTGGAACCCGAGGGCGCGGCCAGGGCCGTCCTGGCCAGAAGATCCACGGTTTCGTCATCCAGCTGCCGGCTTGTGTAGGCCCGGACGGAACGGCGCGTAAAAATGGCGTCGATGGTCGGATTGGACATAGCTGCCTCCTTGAAGCTTGAGCTTGTTCCAAAACCCGGTTGGTGCGGAAACTTCGTTTCCGATGGAACAAGCTTGTTTTACTTTGCCTAAAGTAGCCGGGTTTCGGAATAATCTCAAGAGCGCGCGCCCAGCATGGCGGCGCCGATCTTTTCCTTGATATTCGGGATCTTCGTGCTTTCCAGTTCCGCGCCGACCCTTCCCCGGCAGAGGACGATGATCCGGTCCGCCAGGGCGAGGATCTCGTCGAGGTTGGTGGAGATAAGGATAAGCGCGGCGCCCCTGTCCCGGAGGGATCGGATCTCCCCGTGCAGGTAGGCGCTGGCGGCGATGTCCAGGCCCCAGGTGGGTTCGGAGAAGACGATGTAATCCCTGAAGCTGTCGATCTCCCGGGCCAGGATCATCTTCTGGATATTGCCCCCCGAAAGAGTCCCGGCAAGCTGCCCGCCTCCACAGATGCCGTAGCGCCGGATAAGATCCCCGGCAAAGCGGCTGAGGGCGGCAAAGTCGAAAAAGCCGCGGGGGGAGAATTCCCTTCTCCGGTTGATAATGAGGTTGTCGTCCACCCTGGCCGCGGGGGCGCTGCCTACCCGCAGGCGATCCGCGGGAACGTAGGCGAGCCCCTCCTGCCTGAGGCGGGTGCTGTCGAAATCGGTAATATCCTTGCCCCGGTGGCAGATCTTCCCCCCCGTAACCGGGAGGAAGCCCCCCAGCACCGCTTCCAGCACCCCCAGGCCGTTGCCGCCCACCCCGGCGAAACCCAGGATCTCCCCGGCGTGTACGGTAAAGGAGACATCGTCCAGGAGGAGCTGCTTCTGGCCCCGGCGTCTTACCGATACATGCTCAAAGCGGATCAGTTCCGGGCGGCTCAGTTCCGGGGCGCGGCCGGGCCACGCTTTCGCGGCGGCGGCGGTTCCGGCGGCGGTTCCGGGAGGCTGCCCTGTGGCGGGCGCGGCCTCCCGGGGCAGCGGCGCCTCCCCTTCCCCGCCAATCATCAGCCGGGCGATGTCCGATTCGTCTATGCCTCCGGTTTCCCGGAGGCCGGCAAGCCGGCCCTTCCGCATCACCGCCACCCGGCCGGAGATCGCCTTAATCTCCCCCAGCTTATGGGTGATAAGAACCAGGGTTTTGCCCAGGGCGGCAAGGCCCCGGAGGGTTTCAAAGAGGGAGAGGATCTCCTGCTCCGCCAGTACCGCCGTGGGTTCGTCCAGGATCAGAATGTCCGTGTTCCGGTAGAGCAGCCTGAGTATCTCTACCTGCTGCATCTGGCCCACCGTAAGGCCGGCTACGGGCTTTTCCGCCTCTATCGAAAAACCGCTGGCCGCTATAAGCCGGTTTACCAGGGCCCCGGCTTTCTTCCGGTCATAGAGGAAGCCCCATTTCCGCGGCTCCGCGCCCATCACCACGTTCTGGGCCACGGTAAGTTCCGGGAACAGCATAAAGTGCTGGTGCACCATGCCGATTCCCAGGCGGCTTGCCTCCAGGGGGGAAGGGATCTTTACCGGGCGGCCCCGGAGGAGGATCTCCCCTTCGGTGGGGCTTTCCACACCGCAGAGGATCTTCATCAGGGTGGTTTTACCCGCCCCGTTCTCCCCGGCCAGGCAGAGTATCTCCCCCTCCCGCAGGGAGAGGCTTACCGAATCGTTCACCCGCCGGGGGGAGCCGGGGTATAGCTTGGTAATATTGCGCAGTTCTACTACGACGCCCGGCCCGGTATCCCCGCCCTGCCGCGCCTCCCCCCGGTTCATGGCGAGGGAGCCGTTCAGTTAAGCGGGGGCGCGGTATAGGCGGCCCGGCCCCCGCGGATATCGTCCATAAAGGCGTCGAACCTGTCCCGGATATCCGGGGGCAGCGAGCTGGTATAAGCGGGATCGTCCGCGGCAAAACCAAGGTAGCCTTCCTTCACCCCCACAGTCCGGGAAACGCCGTACTGTACCGTTCCCGCAAGCGCGTCGGAGAGGATCTCCCGGACAAGCTTCTCCTGTTCCATGAGGCCGCAGCCCACGATAACCCCGGGGGCCAGGCTGTATTCGTTGGTATTGTGAAACACCACGTAGGCCCCCCGCTGTTCCGCCGCGCGGATCATCCCCTGGGCCGCGCCGCCGGCGATGGAAGCGAACACGTCCACCCCCGAATCTATCATGCTGGAGGCGAGATCCGCGGCCTTGTTCGCGTCGAACCAGTTGCCGATTACCCGGAAGTCAAGCTCGATGCCCGGATCGGCCAGGCGGGCCCCTTCCAGAAAACCGGGGACAATGTGCCTGCTGAGCAGGGGGTATTCCTGGGCGGCGATAAAGCCGATCTTCTTGGCCGGATTCGCCTTGGGCATGGAACTGGTGGTAACGAGCCCGGCAAGGTAACCCAGGTAGAAAGACTGTTCGTACTGATTGTAAAGGTAAGTGCTGATCCGGGGGTTTCCGGAATGTTCCGCGTCGGTGATGATGAATTTCTGGCCGGGAAACTTCTTCCCCACGCTTTCGCAGATCTCCGGAAGCGAAGGGTTGGAGCCCAGCACAATATCGTAAGCGCCCCCCGCCACCAGGGAGCTAAGCTGTTCCTCCCATTCGGCCTGGTTGAAGCCCGCCTCGTAGACCTTCACCGTAACGTTGCTGTGGGACTGGGCGAAGGCTTCCGCCCCCCGGGCCAGCATCTCGTAGGAAGGGCTCCCCGCCACCATGCCGGTAATGTACACCAGCACGGAAAGGGAGGAGGAGGGCTCCGTTCTGGCTTCCCGTGCCCCGGCGGCAAACAGGGAAGAACCCAAAAACAGGATTGAGAGGAGAAGGAGACCGCGTTTCATTTTACGCTCCTTGCGGGACGCCTCGGAAAACCGAATGGAATTCCGAGGATCCGTTGATAATCTGCGGGGACAAAAAAGCCCCGGAGATATCCAGGGCATTGGTTTGAGAATATGCGGCCCCGGGAGGGGCGGCGCGATTTTCTTCCATCCGGACTATACCGTCGGCACCGGAATTTCACCGGTTCAATGCCGGCCGGGCAACGGCCTGTCGGACAGGCGCCTGAACCCGGCGCGGATTAGCGGGCTATACCGCCGGTAGGGAATCACCTGGCGCGAAACCGCGCCGGTTCACCCAACCCTGAAAATCCATGAATAAGCGGCTCCGGAACCCGGAGGGCCGAAACCGATTCAAATATACTGAAAAGAATTGTTCGGATCAAGGGCTTTACAGACACCCCGGCCATGCCGGCGGAAGAAGCCGCAAACCGAACCGGGAAGCCCTGAAAGGAGCGTCCCGCCGTTCTGCCGTAACACCTGGAATTTTCCGGTTCTGTTCGAAATTATGCCGAAGCCTTATAAACACCCTGGCTTAAAAAAACTTCTCCTGATTCCGGAACACCTCCGCCATGGCAAGGATGTTTTCGGGCGGCACGTCGGCGGGCAGGGCGTGGGTGGGGGCGATGATGAGGCCGCCGGAACCGCGCAGGGCCTTTACCACCCGGACGATTTCATCCTGCACTTCCCTGGGTTTAAGGCGGGGCAGAACCTGCTGGGTGGAAACCCCGCCCCAGATTGTAAGCCTGTCCCCGTATTTCCGCTTTACCTCATGAATGTCGTAGATTTCCGGCTGGAAGGTCTGGTAGCAGTCGATACCGATTTCGATTAAATCGCCCAGGATCTCGCTACAGTCCCCGCAGGAATGTTGTATTACGTATTTGCCTTTGGATTTGACGCGCTGGTAAAGACGGGCCATGCGGGGTTTGATGAAGCGCCGCCAGTTGGCCGGGCCCATGATAAGGCCCCGCTGCTGGCCCCAGTCGTCGCCGAAGTAGATGCCGTCAAGGTCATATTCCAGGGCCGTATCCACCAGGCGGAGGAAATAATCACAGATCCGGTCAAAAAAGGCTTCCAGTTCCTCCGGCAGGGCTATCATGTTGATAAGCGTATTTTCCATGCCCATAAGGCTCCAGCAGCGTTCAAACATACAGAAGCCGAAGCCCATAAAGGTAAAGCGATCCTCTTTGTCCGCAATAAGTTTTTCGATGTCGCGGCGGAGGCGCCCGATGTCACCCTGCGGGAATTGATAATCGCAGTTTTCCAGATCTTTTATCAGCGGATCGTCAACAACGCCTATATCCTTGTCCGCGCCGCTGCGGTTCCAGACAACGCCGAACTCATCTTTAAAATGCTCGCGCCGATCCGGCAATTCGGCGGGCCAGCCCCAATACTGGGTATAATGGAGATAGGTATCTATCTTTTTTTCTATATCGGGATCATGGGCAGCCTCGATCAGCCGGGAAAGCGCTTGGGCGGTAAATTCAATGTGATAGGGAATAGGATTGGTTGGCTTATGGCTCAAGGCCGTAATAACGGCGTCTCTCCGGTTCATGGGTCAAATGGTAAACTTGATTTTTAAGGGCGGAATAGTGCAAAATGTTCATGAATTAGAAATATCGTTCAAGTTACGGTCATATTTTGGGGGCGCCGAAAATGGATGTAATCTGGAACCGGAACAGGATGACGGCCTTGCTGCGGAATTTCTATACGCTCATAAAGGTGAGGGTCGGTTTTTTTGACCCGGACGGTACGGAAATCGCGGCCTACCCCGCATCACGGGCGCCTTACTGCACGCTCCTCCGCAGCAGTAAAAAGGGGGATGCCGCCTGCAGGAAATGCGACCGGAACGCTTTCCGGCGGGCCGCCAAATATCAGAGCCCCTATATTTACCGGTGCCACGCCGGGCTTACGGAAATGGTAGCCCCCATTCAAACAAGCGCCGATGAGCGGGTTGGTTATCTTATGATCGGCCAGGCAAAACCGCCCGGAAACCGGGAACAAAAAGAATGGGAGGAAATTTACCGTAAAATTTCCGGCAGCGGTATTTCCCCTAACGAACTTAAAGCGGCCTGGGCGGAGCTGACGGCCCTCAAGATGGACGAAGCCCGATCCTGCGCCAATATCCTTCAGTCCCTGGCAGCCTATGTCTGGCTGGATAACTATTTCCGCATTCAGAAGGAACCGCTTTCGAGCCGGGTTAAAGCGTATATTTCCGGGAATCTGGACGCGGATCTATCGCTGAACCGGATAGCCCGCAAATTCTCTGTCGGCAAAACCACCCTCTGCAAGACCGTTAAGAGGGATTTGAAGGTAACCGTGAACGGGCTGATCCGTTCCCTCAGAATTGAAAAGGCCAAAGAGCTTCTCGAATCAGGCGTGAAACTTATTTCGGAGATTGCTGAAGCGGTAGGCATCAGCGATTACAATTACTTTACCAAAGTTTTTAAGGAAGAAACCGGCATCACACCTTCAGTATTCCGCCGCCTCTGTGAAAAAGAATACCTGTATCGGCAGCAAACAAAGATCCGGTAAAGGGGCTTGTCCGGGAAACCGCCGGGGAGCCTCTGCCGGCAAGGCATTTCAAGCGGAACTTGTTCAGAAACTCCGGTTTCTGAGCAACGCTATCAGTGTATGGCCCGGCGGGATAAAGCTGCCCCCCAAGATATTCCGCCGCAGGGAAAGGCGGACGGCGGTTCTTGCTGGAAAAATACGATGCCGTATCCCCGGTTCGTCCTGCCAGTATTTAGCATCTGCCCGCAAAGCAACCGGCTTTGCGGGCAGATGCTATTCAAAGCCCGGTACCGGCTCCCTCATATAGCCAGCTATTCTATCGGGAAGACGGCGTTCCTGCCGTTCCTCAAAAAGATGCGCCGCAGAGTCAGAATAGAAAAAACAGTAAACCTAACGGTAATTATCTTCTTTCAGCGCCAATTCCCCACCGCCGTGCCTAATCCTGATGTCCGTGTCGTCAATTCCGCCTCCCGCCTCAACGGCGATTACCGGGCATACGTTTTTTGCACAGGGGTAGATCAGCGTAACTACCCGAAGGCTCCCGCCGCGGCAGCTATGCACAAGGGTAGGCGCCGGACGGTAATCGCCCTGAATAGCGCTATCCGCAAGCCAGCCCTGCCACTCGGGCTCTTCCTGGCCCATTACAAGCGTACAGTCCCTCTCCGCCGTCGAATGAAACAAAGTAAGAACCGGGGTAAACACGCTTCGCAAACCAAGGCCGGCCGTTTTTCCGTCAAAATGCCAGAGAAGATCGTAAACGTGCTCTTTGTTTTTTTCAGCATAAAAACGATCTATCACCGCGAAGAACGGTGAAAGGGGGGCGGGAACCTTTTTGAAGAAAACCACGCTCCGTCTGTGGGTTACCGATCTGTCACAGTCCGGGCCGTAACCTTCATTGTACTCGGCATCGGCAAAATCGAAATCATCTTCTATCCGGTACTTCATCCCCGATATCGTCGAAATATCGCCGTCTTTCCAGCGGTAGTTTTTGTCCCGGTTCTGATCCATCCCGTCCACCCTGGCGGTGTTGCGGGCCCTG
>JAIRRU010000084.1 GCA_031255815.1 Treponema sp.
TCGTGGAAACCATCAGCTACATCGTAAAAAACGCCAAAGCCTCGGAGGATTCTTTCTCCCAGGTTTCCACCCGCATAGAGGAAACAGGCAAGCTGGTACAGGAGGTGGATAACGCCGTCAGGGAACAGAAAGAAGGGGCGGGCCAGGTTACGAACGCCCTGAAGGTGATGAACGACGTAACCGCCGAAGTCAGCGCCGGTTCCAAGGAAATGGACAAGGGCAACGAATCCATGCTGAAGGAGATCAGCTCCCTGCAGGATCAGGCCAGGGAAATAGCCGGAAGCATTTCCGAAATGGCCGAAGGGATAAACGCCGTGAATACCGGGGCCCGGGAGGTTTCCGCCCTGGCCCTGAGCAACCAGGCGGCGATCGAGTCTATCTCCCGCATCGTGAACGGCTTTGAGGTCTAAGGCGGAAAATTTTACCGCGGGCGCCGCCGGGGGGAACGTATGAACCGTCACATTCCCTGCATAACTCTTGTCCTGTTCAGCCTCTCCGCCTGTTCCGGCCTTTCGCCGCTCAGCGGGCTGCGGGAAAGCCTGCCGGAGACCGGCGCCATCGGGGGCATCAGCCCGGGCTGGCGGCCCTTTGCCGCGGAGGAAAGCCCCGGCCTGGCCTACTTTGCCGGAAGGGTTGAGGAACCCCGCCTGGATTTTTACGCTCTGAGGATCGATCTGGAAACGCCCGGGCTGCGGATACTGGTAGGGGCCGGGGAGCCGGAAAGCCGCGGAGAGCCCCGCCCCGGAACGGTAGCCAGCACCTTTGTATCAAGCTTCGTCCGGGACAACGGGCTTCTTGCGGGGATCAACGCCGTGCCCTTCGAGCCCTCTTCAGACCGGGAGGGGGAAGAGAGGAGGCTGGCGGGGCTTGCCGTGTCGGAGGGAAGGCTCATCGCCGGGCCGGCCCCCCGCTACGCCGCCCTGGTGTTCTACCGGAGCGGCGGGGCGGCGATTGTGGAACAGGCCGGACTGGACAGCGGGGCCCCGGGCGGCCCGGAGCGGCTCGGGAACATCAAAAACGCCGTAGGGGGCTTCCACATCATCCTGCGGAAAGGGGAGCTTAGCCGGCGGGCGGCGGAGAGGGAAGCGGGCCCCCGTTCCGCCCGGAGCGCCGCGGGGCTTTCCGGGGAGGGCAAAACCCTCTACCTTCTGGCAATCGACGGCAAACGGCCCGGCAGCCCCGGCGCCACCGAGGCGGAAACCGCCCGGATCCTTCAACAACTGGGCGCCGCCGAGGGGATCAACCTGGACGGCGGCGGTTCCAGCGCCCTGGCCCTGCGCTACCCCGGCGGCGAAACCAGGACGGTGAACATCCCGGTGCACCAAATTATCCCCGGCAGGGAACGGGCCGTGGCGGTCTGCCTGGGAATCGGGAGGGAATAGAGACGCCAGGAGCCCCGCGCTTTTGGAATACCGCGGGACAAAAAGCGGTAGTATCCAGACAACCATGAGTTATGCGGAAAGGCGCACGAAAGCGGGAAAAGATAAGGAAATTCCGCCCTTCGTGTTCCTTTGCGCGCCTTCGTGGTAAAATATTCTTCTTTTTGAATAGAGGCCGGATAGCCGTTGCCCCCTGCCGGGCGCGGCGATCCTTTGCCCTTAATCCTTCCAGGGGAAGATAAAGCTCTTAAAGGTGCGGGTACCGGTTCTTTCCCTCTCGTCGATCAGCAGGGCGTCCCAGGGGATATTCTTGCGTTTGGCCGCGTCCTCGCTGGCGGCGGCGTTTTCCTCTATCCAGTCGTACTTGAGCAGCCTAAGCCGCATCGCCTCGTCCAGGAAGAGAAGCGCCCCGCCGGGGCCGGGCATCAGGAAGGCAAGGAAACCGGAAAGGATAAGGCTTATCAGGTTGTAAATAAAGACAAATATGCAGAAACCGGGATTATCAAAGAAAAAGATAAAACATTTTTTAATCACCTTGCTCAGCTTGGAGTCCAGCCGGGTTCTTATGGCAAAAAGAAACTGGAAAGAGACGATCCCCAGGGCCGTAAGCCAGAAGATAAGGGCCGCCAGGAGCAGCCCTATCAGGGAACCGATGCTCAGGTAAAAGGGGATGATCATGGTGCAGAGAAGCCATATCAGAAACACGAAAAAGCCCATCACCAGGCCCACGGGCCAGGCGTCCTTAAAACCCCGGAAAAAATCCCCGAACCCGAAGGAACTGTAATCCGACACCTTCCCCAGGGAATAGGCCGCCGCGGCCAGGTACACGGCGCACCAGAGAATGCCGGCCGCCATGGCCGCGATGGAGAGGGGCAGAACCGACACCAAAAGCCCCGGGATAAAAACAGGAAAGGCCACGCTGGCAATAAAACCCAGGTTGATAAGGGCCACCCGGAAAAGATTGTCCCACAAGTCAAAGAAATTTTTCTTGATTAAAAAGCCAATCATTGGACTATACTAAGCGATTAGGGGCGGATAGTCGAGCCCTTCCCGTATCCGGCGCCCTGAGCCGGGCCCCTTATGGGGAAGGCCTTTCCTGCCGATATTTTGAGGAAACCATTTGGCCGGCAAGGAGCGGACATGCCGAAGAAGTACCACATTTACATTGGTTCGAATCTGGAAGATGTAAAAAACGAGCGGAAGGAACTGCCCAGGGCGGTTATGGAACTGGGGCATATTCCGGTTATGGCCGATTACCTGGATCCGGAAGATGAAAACAGCGCGCGGCTCATTGAAAAGATCATCGGCGAATGTGACTACTTCATCTCCCTGGTGGCCTGCCGCTACTGCCGGGATAAAGAAAAGAACTCCCCCATGGAGACCGAATACCGCTGGGCCCTTAAGCAGGGGGTGCCGGTTCTGGGCCTTATCATCGACGACAAGGCCCGGCGGAAGGCCGGGAAAAAAGAGGAAAACGCCGCTTTTATCCGCAAACTCAAGGATTTTAAGGCGGAACTGCGGAAACAGCCCCACGAAACCTGGCTGAACGCCCCGGATCTGCGCCAAAAAACCCTGGATATCCTGATCCGGGAGACAAACCTGGGGGAACAGCCCGGCTGGGTCAGAGCTACCGAAGCGGTAAAGCCCGCCCTGGCCAACGAGATAGGCCGGCTTTCCGCGGAAAACGAGGAGCTCAAAAAGCGGATCGGGCTGGAAAGCGGGAAACTGGTAGCGCGGCTCCGGGAACAGATGAGGCACGACCTCAAGGTAATGGCCCTGAACCGGGCGTCCCTCAGTTTCTACTACGCGAACGGGGAAAACTGGGAGAATACCCGGAAGTTCCGCTACCTGCGGATCTTCAAGCTCCTGGTTCCCGAACTGAACCTCCCCAAAACCACGGCGGAAATTACCCGTTTCCTCGGCGGCGTCCTCAACCCGGATCTGGAAAAAACAGTCCGCAAGGACTACCCTACCCCCTCAAACACCATCAAAAAGATCATGACCGATTTTGCCCTGCTCAGGCTGTTCAGGTGCGACGAGGGCGCGAAAAACGGCGAGGACGAGCGCTGGGAAATAACCGAATACGGAAAGGAACTCTACTCGGCGTACCGCGTCCGGCAGCTTGAGCGTTCCGCTGAAAAAAGCGTGAAAAATACAAAAAATACGAATAATCTCGACAAAATTTAAGAATTCGTTTAT
>JAIRRU010000288.1 GCA_031255815.1 Treponema sp.
CCCCTTTTTCCAGAAGTGGGTGTCGGCGTTTTTCAGGGCATTGTAGATCCAGGGGAGCTGTTTTTCGTAGGGAAAATTCTCGGTAAAAGGCACCAGGTGCACTTTGCGGTACAGGCGGGTGTTTATCCCCTTCTCGAAGAGCATGACCGCGTTGTAATCCACCTCTTCCCAGCCTCCCCTGCCGTCCCCCTCCCGGCGGGCGTCGTCGTTCCCGATAACAAAGGGAACCTCCTGCCGGGAAAGGTAGTCCAGAAGATCCCTGACAATCTCCCAGGATTCCTGGTCGCTGCGGTAATTGGTATGCCAGTAGATCCGGGGGACGAAGGCTGTTTCAGACCACACCACCAAATCCGGCTTGGGCTCCGCCGCCAGGGCCTCTTCGGAAAGGCGGCGCAGAACCCGGTAATTCTCCCAATAGGCGGGCATATCCCCCCGCCAGGGATCCGTGTTGTGCTGGATAAGGGCGATCCGCGCCTTGGGGGCGCCGCTGTAGTCAAGGGGGGAAACAAAGCCGTAAACCAGGGCGGCGCAGAGGCAGGCAAACCAGAGCAGGGCGCTCAGGTACTCCCGGCGGAAAAATTCCCCGATAGCCCGGCCCATTGCCCTTGGGCCCCCGGCGGCCTTGCAGTCCCCCAGGGCCCTGCCAAGCCAGGCCGAGGGAAAGAGCACCAGGGCCGATACCCCCCAAACCCCGAAGAGGCTGGCAATCTGGATAAGCGGGAGCACCGTCCACTGGGTATAGCCCGAAATCCCGTAAGGGTAACCGAGGAAACCCCGGGTACGGAGGTACTCGTAGGCGAGCCACATGCACCACTGGAGGAGGTAGGCCTTCCGGGGCAGGAGAATATCCGCGATTTTGAGAAAGGGGAAAAGAATCCCCAGGTAGACCAGATAGATGGAATTGACGATCAGCCCCGCCAGGGGATGGAAAAGGCTGAGCCAGTAATTGAAGAGGCTGTAGGCAGCGTAACCGTACAGGGCGCCCCAAAAGAAGGACGAAGCCAGGCTTACCCGGCGGATAAGGATAAAAACCGGGATAAAGGCCGCCCAGCCGAGCAGGGGGATGCCTTTTTCAACCAGCAGGTTGGGGAAGGAAAGGGCAAACAGAACCGCCCCCAGGATCTCCAAGCCAAAGTTGGCAAGGATAGCCCCCCAGAACCGGCTTTTACCGGCCCTCATTTCCCCTCTTGTACGCTATTTTGAGGAAAATCCAGATTCCATACATCCTGTTTTAATTCCCTGCCGGGCCTGAAGATGACAGTTCCGTGAGACTCTACCGAAACGGTTTCCCCTGTCCGGGGATTCCTCGCCTTCTGCCGGCCCTTGCGGACTTTAATTTCAAAAGTGCCGAAACCCCTCAGTTCAATCGCTTTTTTTTCCGCCAAGGCTTCTTTTAACTCGTCAATAAATTTGTCAATAACAGTTCTGATCTCTCTGCGGTTCATTCCGGTCTTTCCGCAAAGAGAATCAACAATATCTGATTTTGTATGCTTTTCCACCGCCAAGGCATCCGCAGGAAGACAAATTCATAGTAAAGTTATTTATTGGACTGATTTGAGAGAGTTAAAGAAACGCTGCATCCGGGATTTTTTACGGGCCGCGGCGTTTCTTTTTATAATCCCCTTCTGCGCCGCCGTATCGATCTTTTTGATCATATCCTTAAGCGCCGCTTCGGCCCCGTCAACTTCTTTCTTCTGGGCCAGAACCAAAAATTTCTTAGCGCTGGTTCTTACCGCGCTTTTTACCGCCTTGTTCCTAATCCGGCGTTCCTCGCTCTGCCGGTGCCGCTTTTCAGCGGAACTAATTTTCTTAGCCAAAAAAACCCTCCACTACCAAAAAAGTTTAGAAACCCCGTCCGGTTCCGAAACCGGGCCAGGCGCTTCTACTTGAAATCCGAAGGACGGCGCTCAAGCCGTTTGCATTTTTCACATTCGGCCACGTTTTTAACTTTCCCGTTTTCAAACAGGGTCTTCATCTTAACCTCGCCCCCGCAGGAACAGAAAAATTTCTGGGTGGAGCTTGACGTGCGGGCATTTTTGCTCATCTGAGCCATAGAACTTCTCCTTAATTTCAGTATCAGGCTTGCTTCAAAACCCCCTGGTTTTGAACCGTTTAGAAAAGATACTACAAAGCCCCCCGCCTGTCAACGCCGGAATGGCGCGGCAGGGCGGCGTTTCCTGAAAAGCGGCCGTTTTTGGGGAAGCCCCGTTTTAAGGATTTTCCACAGCCCTTTCGACGGAGGGGTTTTGGAGCTGGGCCCGGGCCCTGCCCCCCCATTCGCCGGCGGTTTCCTGGCCGGCCAGGAAAGCCCAGAGTTCCCGGGCGGTCCGCAGCTTGCCGTCCCCGTAGAGGGCATTGGCCAGGTAATAGGCGGTTTTATAGTATTCGCACCCGTCCAGGTAGGAGAGCAGGGAAGGTTTCCGCCTGAGATCCTCTATAAGGGCCCCAAGACTGGTAAAGGTATAGTCAAAACGGTCGCGGATCATTTCCTCCAGAAGTACCGTATTCTGGATCAGAAAGGCGAATATAAGATGATCCTTTGCCGGGCCGGGGCTTTGGCGGCCTGTGGCAAAGTAATAGAAGCCCAGGAGCCGGTGGGCCCGTTCCGTCCCCGTGTTGTTGTACCGGTACATGGTCAGGAAACGCGCGACCCCGTCATTCTCCAGTATCCTGGCCATGGAATCCCGGGCAAAGCGCTGGGCGCTGCCGGTTCCGGCCCAGAGACCGTCCCGGGGGCTGCCGTCCTGCGCCGTTCCCTCCACGATCTCCAGGAGCCGGCGTTCCATCTTCGTGTACTCATGCCGTATCCGGTTCAGATCCGCTATTTTGTAGAGTAACTCGAGATCGAAACCGGGGATTTCAAGGTTGTCCCGCTGGGCATAGGCCTTCTCAAACTGCCCCAGGGCCACCCCCAATTCCCCCTCGGCCCGGTAGCTTTCCCCTATCCAGTACTCCGCCTCCGGGTAGTATTTGAGCCGGGATAGCTCCCCGAGGGCCCGCTCCGCCGAGTCGTTCAGGGAGGCCCGGGGCACCCGGTAGTAAAGCTCTTTAAGGGCGGCGGCGGCGTTTACCTGCCCCCGGGCGGCGATATAAGCCTCCAGGATGTCCAGGGAATCCCCCAGCCTGCGGACTTCGGGAATGGAGAGGAAGTTTATCAGATCCTGCTCCATGGCCGCGTACATGCCCTCCCGCTGCCGCCGGGCGTCCTCGAAGGAAAGCAGGGCCCTGCCGTAATCCCCGCTCCGGAAGAGGAGTTTTCCCCGTTCCATGGTGTACCACCAGGGGCTCTCCGGCGGAATCTGGGCGTAAACAAAAACAGCCCCCGAAAGGAGGTGCAAGAACAGGAATTTGAGCGCCCGGGCGCGCCAGGGCAGAGGAAGGGCAAAACTCATCTTCCCGCGGTTTCTCTCTTTGGGGGCCTTTTCGCCCAGGCGTACAAAGGAACACGAAAGAATGAATAAGCGCCCCCTGTCCCCGCCCTTCG
>JAIRRU010000039.1 GCA_031255815.1 Treponema sp.
ACCTCGCCTATCATGGGGCCCCGGGAACTGAGCTTTACATCCCCCTTGGCGGCCCCGCAGGAATTTTCCCCGGCTATCCCCAGGGAACGGACCGCCCGGGCAAAGGTGTCCAGCAGGGCCTGCTGCTGTTCCGGGGGGAAGCGGGTGGGCATGGTATGGCCCATTTCGATGAAGTAGGGGGGGAAAAAAATATGCCGATCCGCCAGGCCGCAGATGGTGATTTCCCCCCGGAAGACTATGGCGTCTACCGAGAATTCGGGGCCGTCCATGAAGGATTCCACGATAACCCGGCCCGAACGGGAGAAACCCAGGGCGTCTTTTACCGCTTCCGCAAGCTCGGGATGGGCGTCCGCCCGCCGGCAGCCCCTGCTGCCCATATTGTCTACCGGCTTTACCACCACCGGGTAGGGGAAGGGGAGGAAATCCGCCGGATCCGCCCCCTCCGGGGGCACGGAACTGAGCACCGTAAAGGCCGGGGACGGGACTCCGGCTTTTTCAAAGCAGGATCGCATCCGCTGTTTGTCCGAGGCGTTCAGGGCCGCTTCGTAGGGGATGCCGGGAAGGCCGAGCCTTTCGGCTACCCAGGCGACCGAGGCGGAAAAATCGGTGCCCGCGGTAAGGATCCCCGAAAGCCCCCCCCTGGACTGGAGGGAACGGGCAAAACTTTCGATGCCTTCCTTGTCCTTCAGATCGATCTGCTCGAAGCTGTCCGCCAGGGGTACGCAGGGGGCATGGGGATCCGCGTCCAGGGCAATGGCGTAAAGCCCCATTTCCCGGGCGATCCTGATAGCGGGGCCCTGCATTATCCCGGCGCCCAAGATAATGATCCGTTCTTTCATGCTTTCAATCCTTTTCCTTTACGGCGTAAACCTCGAAAGTATCCCCCAGGCGGAACAGGCGGCTGAGGAGGAGGAAAAAACCGTATAAGGGCCCTTCCTTTTTCTTTAGGAATATTCCCCCCAGGGGAAAACGTTCGGGATGATGCCCGGTAACGATGATTTTTTTCAGACGGAAACCGCTCCGTTTAAGCAGGGGGCCGCAGATTTTAGGGCTCCAGACGCTCCAGTGATCGGCCGGGCTCTTTTCAAGAAAAGCCCGGGGGGATCTGCGGCCCGAGATGCCCCGGAAAGAGGGGGTGGCAAAGGCCAGCACCCCGCCGGGCCTCAAGAGCCGCCCCGCTTCTTTCAGGGCAAGCCGGGGCTCCCGGAAATGCTCAATCACGTACCAGAAGCTGAGCACGGAAAAAGTCCCGCTTTGCGGAGGGCAGGCGGGTTCCGCTGAGGCGGATCCGCCCCTCTCACCCGGCGGAGGCTCCGGGGGGAAATGACCCTGGATGAGGGGAAATTTGAGCTCCCGCCTGACATAGGCCGCCGCTTCTTCGGACGGCTCAAGGCCCTCCGGGCTGAAGCCCGATTCGGAGGCGGCGACGAGGAAGGGGCCGTAGGCGCAGCCGACATCCAGAAGCCGGGGTTTGGATTCTCCTTCCGCCCGAACCAGCAGCGGGGAGATATGTTTAAGCCGCCGCTTCCCCATGGCAACAAGGTTGGGAAAATCCTCAAGGTAGGTTTTGCCGTACTGCTTTTTGTAAAATTCGAAGAAGTATTCCCCGGCGTACTCTATGGGCGGCTCGTTAAGGCGGCACATGTATACGATGCCGCAGCGGGGGCAGCGGCGGTAACTGCGGTCGGGAAAGCGGGCCAGAACCGGATGAGGGGTTCCCGCGGGGCCCCCCGCGGCCGCCTTGCCCCGGCCCGGCGCAGCCTCCGGGTTCCGGGCAAGGCCGCAGGAGGGGCAGGGGCGGCCCTGCCGGAAATTCCCCCGGGGCCGCAGCTTTTCAATAAAATCCCCCAGGCTAAGGGGAGGATCCCTGTCCAGACCGTAACGCCCGGCGATACCGGCGCAGCGCTGCCTTAAACCCTTTACGAAATCCCGGTTAAGGGCGCCGCGGGGGGCAAGGAGGGCGGAGCAGGAACGGATCCCCGCCGCCCCGATGCCCGCGGAAAGGAAACCCGCGGCACGGGCAAGTTTTTCGTGGTACTTTCCGGGGGAGACGAGCAATACGGCGAGACCCGCGCGGAGAGCCTCGAAAGCGCTCAGGCCGAAGTGGGTGATCAGGAGATCGTATTCGGCCAGGCGCTTCCGCAGTTCGGGGATGTACTGTCCCCCGGAAGGATCCAGCAGGGTAAGCTCCGCTTCCTCTCCCAGCGGCGCCAGGGCTTCCGCGGCAAGGGGGCCGAGCCGGGCCTTGTCTTCCATGCCGAAGCTGATAAGAACCCGCAGCTTAGGGGGAAGGCCGATTTCCGGATCCGTGGCGGCTTCGGGGCTTTTTTCCCCGGCCGGACGGGCCGGCCCTTTAAAAGGCGGGGGGAGCAGGGATGGATCGGCGATGTTGGGCGGAGAAAGTTCCGGCAAAGCGGGGAGGAGATCCAGGAGAAAATCAAAATCGTCCCGGAAGCGCCCCCCCTCGTCAATGCCCAAAAGGGGGCCCAGGGAAGACCAGAAGGCGTATTCCTCCGGGGGGGTCTGGAAACGATCCAGGACGATCAGTTCCCAGGGTATCCCCGCCGCTTCCTTCCGGCCGGGTACCAGCCAGGCCCGGAGCTCTTCCCGGCTTTCCCCCTTGGAACAGCCCCCAACCAGAGGGGAAAGGGCCGAAAGCCGGGCCTCGTCCTCCAGATAGAGGAAGGCGCTCCTCCCCCCGCGCCGGAGATCCTGAAGCAGGCTGAGGCAGCGGGCCAGGTGCCCCCCTCCCCTCCCCGGCTCGGCGCAGGGGACGAGCAGAAGCGGCCCTCCCGGAGAAAGAACCGGATTCACGGGAGCGTTCCCGCTACGGCGATGATCGAAGCCCCCCGGTAGCGGGCCTCCGGCGAGAGGCCGGGCCGGGCCGGGCAGCTGTCCAGGGCCGTGTAGAGGGCTGAGGCCCGCCGGTAGTCATCTTCGGTATCGACTGTCAGTCTGAGGGAAGGGCCCCGCCAGAAGGAAGGAACCAGGGGGCGGTGAAGCAGGAAAAAATCCGGGTGATTGTATAGGTAGGGGCAGACATGCTCCCGCTCGGAAAGGGCCGCGGCCTCTTCCCCTGCCCGGAGAAGGGCCCGGGCCGCCACCGATTCAACCCCGGCCCCGTAGGGGAGCCCGCTGTAACCAGCGTAATCGGCGTCCAGGCCGGCGGCTTCGGCGTTTATGGCTTCCGCCGCGTCGGCGAAGACAAAGGGATTGTCCCCGGTGGCCCGGATCACCCGGTCAATGCCGAAACGGCGGATGGCCAGACAGTAGCGGCCCAGCACGTCTTCCTTGGGCCCGGCCAGAAAACTGAAACCCGCCTCTTCCGCCAGGGGGCCGAAGGAGGCGGCGCAGTCTTCCGTGGAGGCAAGGATCCAAGTATCCGCCCGCAGCTGTTTCAGCGCTTCCATAACGCGGAAGATAAGGGGCCTCCCGCCCAGGGGAAGCAGCGCTTTATTGGGCAGGCGGGAAGAATCCAGCCGGGCCTGCAGAACCACCGCGGTCAAGGCCATCAGGAATCCGCCGCCTGGAGCGCTTCTATGTTTTCCCAAAGATCGTTGACCATGCGGGCGTCGCTGCGGAAGCGGTAACGGTTGGTTCTGACCCAGCGGCGGGCCTGGGAAAATTCCTCCCAGGCGCTGAAGGGATCGGAACCGGATCTCCTGAGGTAGCCGAAGAAACGGCGCAGCGGGAGATTGGCGTAATCGCCCCGGAAAACCAGGGCCAGGTTTTTTAGGTAGAAGCGGCGGTAGCTCTCGTCCGGGGTACTGTCCGCCACCGGGAATTCCCCCTCCCGGGAAAGCTTGAGCTGCTGGGTAACACGGATCTCCTCCCCCCAGAGGCAGGATCGGAAACCGAAATCCATAAGCTGCCAGTAGGGGTTTTTCAGGGTAGTGTCGAAACCGCCCAGGCGGATAAAGCGTTCCCGATCGTAGACGCCCACCGAATCGAAGGGGTAGAGGCTGGGGAGCCCCTCTTTTTGGGGGCTAAAGATGAGGGGCTTTACGTTCCCCCGGCTTACCGCGGGGGCTACCAGGGTGGGGAGGGTCTCGCAGCGGGCGTTTTGGATTACCGGAACCGTACAGAGCCGCCTGAAAGCGCCGGAATTTCCCCCGGCCTTTTTTATCTCGTCCGGGCCGAGGTAAAGCCGGTCGGCTATCCGCCCCGCCCCGCCGCCGGCGACGATTTTGAGATCGTTCCAGAGGACGAAGAACAGGGGGCTGGACAATTCGCAGGCCGCCAGGTTGATCTGTTCGCCCGGGTTTAGGCCCCGGGGAAGCAGGATGAAGCGCACGAAAGGGAAACGGCCGGACAGTTCCTCCACATCGTAACGTTCCCCGTTACACTCCATGGAAATTACGTAATCGAAACCGATTTTTTCCAGTTCCTGAAAAATAGTCTGCCGGGGGTAACGGCCGCTCCGGTTCAGCAGCACCGCGGAAAGCCCGGTAGAGGCGTGGCGTTCCTTACCCCCCACGGCGGTGTAGGAGGGAAGCTGGGCGTTAAAAATTGTAGGTATAGTATTCATCGCAGCCTGCACAGGAACCCTGGTATTCCGGCTCCTTCGAACCGGCCAGCCTACATTGTTGGACATAGAATTCTTCCCCCCGCGGCCAAATGGCGTCAAGCGAATCGGAAAACACGTTTCCCAGAATTTTATCTTTTACCCCGTCGAAAACGGACAGTTCCTCCCGGCAGAGGGGAACCGTCCCGTCCAGCAGGATCGGCAGATCCCGCATAAGATGCCAGCAGGGCTGCCGTTCCACCGGGGACAGATCCGAGGCCTGCATCTTCCGCCGGGCCCCGCAAAAATCGTCGTACTTTTGAATGATGATATTCCCGGCCCCCGAAGGCGCGGCTTCCTTCCAGGAACGGTAGAACTTTTCGATATCGTCCTCGGCCCCGGCAGTCCGCAGGGCCTGCACATAGGCGTCTTTCGGGAAGAGGCCCAGCAGTTTTTTCGCGTTTTCCGCGGCCTCGGCAAAACCGGGCCCCCGCAGTTCCCGGTAGCGCAGGGGATCGGCAGTGTCCAGGGAGACTATCCACGAGAGGGGGGGGAGGCCGCTTGGACGGAGGGAGGGGGGCCCGGAAGGGGCGGCCGCGGCAAGGGCGGCGGCCTCCTCAAGCTCCTCCTCCTTCCAGCCCAGCCCGCAGGTCTCGATGACCAGGGCGAGTTCCGGCCGGGAAAGGGCCAGCCGGATAAGCTCCATCTTTTGGGGGTGCAGGGCCGTTTCCCCCCAGAGGGAGATATCGATCACCGCGTCCCCGGAGAAGGCGGCGATCCGGTTCAGCAGATCCCCAAAGAGCGCCGGATCGAGGAAATCCTTCCGTTCCGTAAGCGTCCTTCCCGCTTTGGCGCTCAGATCCGGCCAGGGGCAGAGGGCGCAGG
>JAIRRU010000123.1 GCA_031255815.1 Treponema sp.
TCGGAAGGAGAGATGGGGGACGAGCTTTACGTCATCCAGAAGGGTTCGGTAAAGATCGTAAAGATCGTGGGAAGCAAGGAAATACTGCTGGCGGTGCTTAAGATCGGGGATATCTTCGGAGAGATGGCGGTTTTGGAATCCAAACCCCGGGCGGCCAGCGCCATAGCCTACGCGGACTGCCAGATTCTGGCGATCAACAAGGTCAACTTTAGCGCCATGATCAGCGCCCAGCCTCAGATAGTGGCCCGGCTGACTACCCTGCTGGCGGAACGGATATGGTTCATCTACAAGCAGCTTGCCAATACCCTGTTAAGCGATCCGGTAGGGAGGATCTACGACGCCCTGCAGATCCAACTGGAAAAGAACCGGGTGGCTTTGAAATCCAACTCGTCCTTTACCTTCGACTTCGGTCCCAAGGAGCTTGCCAATATGGTCGGCCTGTCCTCGGCGGACGGGGATAAAATTGTCCGGAAGCTGCTGGAAAACCGGAATTTCCTCATCGTTAAAGATAAGCTGTACATCGTAAACATCTCCGAGGTGGCCCGGCAGGCCGAATACTACCGCAAAGCCCAGATCCGGAGCAACAAGACCCAGCGGCTTTAGGCCCGAACCGCAACAAACTTCTGGCAGTTTGGGTAAATTGTACCGATAAAAAGACATGGAACTAAGCTTACGGGCGGCCGGATTCCTGGCGGCCGTTTTCTTCTCCCTCTCATCCGCTCTTCCCCTGCCCGCCCAGGATACCCCCGCCGCGCCGCGGGAACTTCCCCGGAATTTCCGGGAAATAAACCTGGGCATGAGCCTTGAGGATCTAAAGGCGGCCTTGCAAAGGGACGGGATGTTCAGCTTCCGGGGCGACCGGGATGTGTCGCTCCTGCCCGCCAGGGATCAAAGCCTGGTGGAAACCACCGGCCTTTCCTTCGTGAAACGGGCCTTTTTTCAACTCCGGGAGGGCCGGCTCTTTATCATGGCCTTTACCCTGAACAGCGATCTGGTGGATCACTACTCGGTTTTTAGTTCCCTTACGGAAAAATACGGCCGGCCGGATTTCCTGAGCCCCCAGCAGGCGGTTTGGGAGGGGGAAAACACCCGTATTGCCCTGGAACGGCCCCTGACGGTAAAATATATCGATAGGGATGTGTTCAACAGCATAATCGGCGAGTCCCAAACGGCGGAATCCCACGAAGTAAGACAGCGGCAGGAATTTCTGGATGGTTTTTAAGGGCAAAACGGCATGGAACGAAGGGGTTTGGATATGGATAGCCTCTTTTACCGCTCTTATAAGCCTGACAAACTGCGCCGCTAAACCTTCCAAACCACAGGATATTATCAAAAACTTTAAGACCAGGGAACTGGTGATAGAACGACACACGGCCCCTCCGGTATCTCTGCGGGTGGAACTGGCCCTGACTGAGGAAGAACAGGCCCAGGGCCTTATGTACCGCGAAAGCCTGAAGGACGGGGAGGGCATGCTCTTTGTCTTTGACCGGGATAAGCTGGCCTCCTTCTGGATGAAAAACACCTTTATTCCCCTCTCTATCGCCTACATCAAATCCGACGGCAGTATCCTGGAGATCCACGATATGCGGCCGGAGGATCTTTCGCTGGTCAGATCGAGCCTCTCGGTCCGTTACGCCCTGGAAGTGCCGCGGGGCTGGTTTGACCGGGCCGGAATCGGGCCGGGAGACCGGGCGCTTATCAACACCGACTGAGGGTTCCGCGCCCCGCCGCGGCGGATTGGCGCTTGTACAGGAATGCCGCCTGCATTAGGCTTAGTGTATTCTTCTGGAGGGCTTTTGTTTAAAGGTTTAACGCAACGGGTACACCGTATCCTCTCTATCGACGCTCAGGAAGAAGCTCGCCGTTTTAACTCCGACCAGCTCCTCCCCGAGCATGTCATTGTAGCCCTCCTCAAAGAAGGGGCCGGCATAGCCTGCAAGGCCCTCATGTTTCTGCGGATCGATCTGCTCGATTTCCGCCGGAATGTGGAGGGGGGCATTCCCCGTATACCCGGAACCCTCGTCCAGGGCGAATCCTCCCCTTCAAAGCGCGCCAAGTCCATGCTGGAAATTGCCACCGAGGAAGCCCGGGGCATGGGAAGCGAGTATCTGGGTACGGAGCATCTGCTTTTTGCGGCGATCCGGGAACAGGGCTCGTCGGTTCAGGCCTACCTAAGCCGCCACGGGGTGGACACCGAAATGCTCCGGGTAGTGGTGCAGACCACCTTTAACCGGGGATCCCATTCCCGGACTGAGGGGAACTACCGCGCCGCCGGGGGAGCCTGGATGCACTCCGGAAGCTCCGAAGGATACCAGCCCTCCTGGATACTGCACCAGGGGGACTACCGGGCCTCCCACGCTTCCCGGATCAAGCCCGCCTCCTACCCGGTATTGACCCCCACCTTGAACGAATTTTCCCGGGATCTTACGGATCTTGCCCGGACAGGGAGGCTGGACCCCCTGGTGGGCCGCCGGAAAGAGCTGGACCGGGCGGTGCGTATCCTGGTCCGCCGGACCAAGAACAACCCGGTTCTGGTGGGGGAACCAGGAGTGGGCAAAACCGCCATTGTGGAGGGCCTGGCCCAGTTTCTGGCCGGGGAAGAAGCGCCTTCCGCCCTTTCCGGCCGCCGCATCCTCTCCCTGGATATAGGCGCTATTGTGGCGGGAACCAAGTACCGGGGCGAATTCGAGGAGCGGCTCAAGAAGATCATGAAGGAGATCATCCAGGCCGGGAACGTGATCCTCTTTATCGATGAGATACACACGATTATCGG
>JAIRRU010000141.1 GCA_031255815.1 Treponema sp.
TCCACCAGATCGCCAATCCGGCTGCCCAGTTTGCTGATCTTCCGGTCGGTTTCTTTCATCTGGCGGTCAGTCTCCCGCAGCCGCCGATCCATTTCTTCCCTGCTTTCCCGCATCTTGCGGTCGGTTTCCCGAAACATGGCCCAAACTTTTTCAAAAGTCAGCCCCATCTCCGGTTCGCGCAAAGTTTCTTCGGCCATGGTTCAAGTATACTTTATCGTTGTATAGATGTCAAGAGACCGCGTAAAATCAACATACCTCGCCCTGAAGCTCCCCCGCGAACTGGTGAGCGGGCTCTTGGGTATTAAACCCTTCGCTACGAATAACGCCCGCGCCGCGAACCAAAACCGGCTTGGGTTTTCAAAAGTTTCCGGCTGTATTAAGATAAAAACATGCAGTACAAGGGTACGGGACTTTTACTGGCTTTAAGCCTGCTGTCCGCCGGTCTTCTGGTAAACTGTCAAAGCAAGCCTGCCCCGCTGCCGGAACAGCCTCCCGCCGGGCCGCAGGTGAAGCGGGAGGAAACCTCTCCGGAAATTCCGCCTCTGCGCCTCCTGACAAAAAAGATCCTCGACCGGGCCTACAACCAGGATCACCTGGATCCTAAAAAGTTCCAGTACTACCTTTCGGAAACCATAGAGATGGAGCGGGGCTGGAACAGTTCCACCTTCAGCCTCAATAACAAAGGGGAATTGCTCCGGGAAGACAGTCTGACCCGCGAGAGGATCGTCTTTGAAAAAGAAACTATGGGCATCGCGGTGGAGATAAGAATCGATAGAAACTACGAACATTGGGAAATAGACCTCCGTTTCGATCCGGCGGACGAGCGAATCCTGACCTTCAGGGAAAACGGCGAAGGGGGCAGCTTTGACCTGGTTTACGCGCAAACCAAAACAGGCAATATGATCCCCTACGGGGCGGAGGAGTACCTGCTGAGCATTGAGGAAATTCCGCGCATCCTCATCAGGATGGCCGAAACGGTGAAAGACGTGCCGCTACTTATTATTGTGGACGGTATTCCCGTGGATTCCCTGCCCTCCCGGACGGATCCGTAAAAAGCCCGTCCCGGACAGGCGGTAAATCAGGAGCATGAACCTTATTCTTTTTGAGGAGCACGAGGCCGGAAAGCCCCTCCCCCGCCGGGACGGGCGGACTGTCCATCTGTTAAAGGTGCTGCGCAAGAAACCCGGCGATTCTTTCGACGCCGGGATTCTGGGAGGCCGGCGCGGCCGGGGAACAATCGCGGGAAGCGGCCCGGACGGTTCCCTGTCCTACTCCCTCGACCTTTTCGAGAACCCTCCCCCCCGCTTCCCTTTGCGGGTAGCGGTAGGGTTTCCCCGGCCCATCCAGCTCAGAAGGCTCCTGCGGGATCTTTCCGGCCTGGGTCTGGCGGCGGTTGATCTGATCGCCACGGATCTGGGGGACAAGAGTTACCGGGAAACGAAGCTTCTCAGCGACGGGGGCGCCCGGACTGCCCTGATCGAAGGGGCAATCCAGAGCCGGGACACCAGCCTCCCCCTCCTGGACTCCTACCCCCGGCTTGAGGACTGGCTTAGCAGGCGGCCCTGGGAAGGGGACGGGGAACCCGGCGGCGGGGAGAGCGGCGGCGCCAGGCCCCCGGCCCTCCTGGTGGCGGCGGACAACCTGCGGCCCGCGGGGTCCATGGCCCGGCTCGGCCCGGCAAGGCGGCGCATAAGCGTGGCAATCGGGCCGGAACGGGGCTGGTCTGACCGGGAGCGGGATCTTCTGGAAAGGGCGGGCTTCCTGCGGCTTTCCCTGGGGGAAAGGGCCCTGCGTACCGAGACCGCCTGTGTGGCGGCGTCTATCCTTGCCATGGAAAAAATGGGGGAAATATGAACCAGGATCAGGTTAAGGAAAAGCTTCTGGCTATAGAAGACGCGCCGATGGAATTCGCCCTTATCTATTCGGGGAAGTCGAGCAAGAAGCTTAACGGCCTCTATAAGCCCGATACCAGGGAGATTATCATCCATAACCGGAACTTTAACGATGACAACCTGCTCCTCTACACGGCCATCCACGAATACGCCCACCATCTCCAGGCCTGCGCCCGCGGGGGGAAGATCTCCGGCCGGGCCCACACCGCCGAATTCTGGGCGATCTTCCACGCCCTGCTGGACAAGGCCGAGGCAAAAAAGATCTACCGGGACGTGTTTTCCGGCTCCCCGGAGCTGACCGAGCTGACCGAGCTGATCCGGACAAAGTACCTTCTGGGGAACGGGAACCTGGTTAAAGAGATGGGGCAGCTCCTCCTCCGGGCCCACGAGCTCTGCGATGCCGCGGGGGCCCGCTTCGAGGACTATATAGACCGGATCCTGCGGATACCCCGGGTGGCGGCGGACACGGCGGTAAAGATGTACCAGTACGGTCTGGATCCCTCCGTAGGGGCGGACAATATGCGTTTTCTGACGGGGATACGGAACAGCGAGACCCGGGCGAGCGCCGAACGGGCCCTGCTCAAGGGTAAAAGCCCCGACACGGTGAAGATAGAAGCCCGATCCCCCGGGGGGGAAGAGGATCCCCAGGCGCGGCTTAGCAGGGAAAAGCAGCGGCTTGAGCGGACTATCGAATCCCTTAAAAGGCGGCTTGAGGAGGTGAACCGCGAACTGGAAACCTTATGAATCCGGGATTTTGGAACAGCCCCGCCCTCCAGTTTTCCCTCCGGCCTGTCGATAACGTTATCATTATGATCGGGTTTTTATCTCGGGCGGTTTTTTGCCGGGATCGGACGGGAAAAGGCTGCGCCTTGTTTTTTCTTTTTCTGATCTCCGCTTTCCCCATCAGCGCGGAATCTCAGAATGTGTTTAGCCCGGGCCTGATCCAGGGAGCCGGTTCAAGACAGAGTATCTTCCCCTCCCTCTATTTTACCGATTACCTGGGGGCCCTAAGGAGCAGGGAAGATTCAAAACCTTACGGGGTCTATACGGAAGCGGAGATGAAAAGCTCCGCGCTGAACTGGGCCGGATTCCTTTCACCCCTGCTCAACAACGATGTTCTCGCCTTTTACGGGCACCCGAATTCAAGAAACATGGGCATCCTGGGGCGTTACTCCATTGAAGAACTGGACTCCCGGCTCAGCGCCCTGGCAAACGAATACGCCGCGGTCAACGGCGGCAGGGGGGTCTCCAGGGCCTTTTACCTTATCTACGGAACCGTTTGGCCTGAGGGGGAAATCGGCATCCTCAGGGAGGAGACCCTTCTCCGCTACATCGAATACGCCCTGGCCCATGACATTCTGATCTTTCTCGATCACCAGATAGGCCGTTACGATCCGGTAAGATCCCTGGAGCGTATGCTGCCCTACCTGCGTTACCCCAACGTGCATCTGGCTCTGGACCCGGAGTGGCGGACTACCAAGCCCATGAAGGAGATAGGCAGCGTTAGCGCGGACGAGATAAACCGGGCCCAGCGGGCAATGGAAGACTACCTTACGGCAAACAATCTGCCGGGGGAACGGATGCTGGTAATCCACCAGTTTAAACCCTGGATGATCAGTAACCGCTCCCAGGTGCTGAGTAACTTCAGTCAGGTGCGGCTGGTGCACTGCGCCGACGGTTTCGGCAACCCGAACCAGAAACGGGTCGCCTACGCCAGCAATGCGGAGGCGTTGAACATACCCGTCAAAGCCTTCAAGCTTTTCTACAACTTCAACATTCCGGGGGCCGGTTACGACCACCCGCTCCTCAGCCCCGCGGAGGTTTACTCCCTCAACCCCCGGCCTTACGTTATCATGTACCAGTAAAACTATGCGGGCATGCCAGGTTGACGATCATACCCTGCTGCGTTTTGCCGAACCGGAAGACGCCGCCCTGATACTGGACTTTATCCGGGCTCTGGCGGAATACGAAAAGCTTCTGGATCTGGTGGAAGCCACCGAAGAGGGGCTGCGGGGATATCTCTTTGAGGATAAAATGGCCGAAGTTGTCATCTGCGAATACGACGGAAGCCCGGCGGGTTTTGCCCTCTTCTTTCACAATTTTTCTACCTTTTTGGGACGCCCCGGCATCTATATTGAGGATATCTTTGTCAAACCCGCGTTCCGGGGAAGGGGCCTGGGCAAACTGCTCCTCAGTTTTCTCGCCCGGCTCGCCTGCGAGCGGAACTGCGGGCGGCTGGAATGGGCCTGCCTCGACTGGAACAGCCCCTCGATCGAATTCTACAAAAGCCAGGGCGCCAGGCCCCTGGACGAATGGACCTGCTACCGGGTTACCGGTAAGGCCCTCTCCGATCTGGGGGGCAAATTCCCCGCCGGGAAGCAGCGGGCCGAAGTCTTGAAATCAAGTTAGTGAGCTTCGTGCCGTCCGGGTGGTTCGCGCTAACCTCAATCGTCAATTCCCCAAGTCCCGCCCCTGTGATACTATAGCCCGAGGAAACCGGCATGGACACGCGAAAATCATTGCTCCCCGTTTTTGAATCCCTCAGGAAAGCCCAGGAGCGGCTGGCCCTCCAGAACCGGCTGCGGAAGGACGCGGGGCTTGCGGCCGCGGCTGAGGCTATCGGCAAGGGCCGGGAGGGAATAATTGCCGCCAATGGACAAGACCTGGAGAAGGCCCGGGCCTCCGGCATGAAGGAAGCCCTGATCGATCGGCTCCTCCTGGACGGCAGGCGGATAGACGGCATAGTGGAGGGGATAGAAACGATAATCCGGCTGGAAGACCCTGTCGGCAGGGTCAGGGCCGGCTGGACGGTACCCAACGGGCTTCGTATCGAACAGCTTAGCGTCCCTCTGGGAGTGGCGGCGATCATCTACGAATCCCGTCCCAACGTTACCGCCGACGCCTTCGCCCTGGCCTACAAGGCGGGCTGCTCGATTCTTCTGCGGGGTTCTTCCGCCGCCCTGGAATCCAACCGGGCCCTGGTGGGGGCAATCCGCGCGGGGCTTGCCGAGGGGGGCGGGATACCGGAAGCGGTCGCCCTGGCGGATTCGGGACAGCGGGAAGAGGTGGACGAGATCCTGGGCGCCAAGGGCTATATTGACGTGGTTCTGCCCAGGGGCGGACGCGATCTGATTCGCCGGGTCGTGGATAAGGCCCGGGTGCCGGTGATAGAGACCGGGGAGGGAAACTGCCACATCTACGTGGACAGGGGCGCCGATACGGCTAAGGCGGCGGATATCGTGGAGAACGCCAAGATCCGGAAACCCGGCGCCTGCAACGCCGTGGAAACCCTCCTGGTACACCGGGACGCCGCCGGGGATCTTATGCCCCTCCTGGCGGAACGGCTTGCCGGGAAGGCGGAACTCCGCTGCGACGGGTTTTCCCTTCAGGCAATCGGGACGCCGCCGCCGAACCTTGCCCTTAAAAACGCGAGCGGGGAAGACTGGTCAACCGAATTCCTGGATTACATTCTGGCGGTAAAAACCGTAGATTCCCTGGACGAGGCCATTACCCACATAAACCGTTACGGTACCCGCCACTCCGAAGCCATCCTGACAAACAACCTTGAAGCGGCGGAAGAGTTCCGGCGCCGGGTGGACGCCGCCTGTGTTTACGTCAACGCCTCTACCCGCTTTACCGACGGCGGGGAGTTCGGCTTCGGGGCGGAACTGGGAATCAGCACCCAGAAGTTCCACGCCCGTGGCCCCATGGGCCTTGAAGCCCTTACCACGATCAAGTACCTGGTAAGCGGCGAGGGGCAGATACGCCCATGATACCCAAACTGCTGGCGGAGGCCCGCAAGATCGTTTTTAAATTCGGCTCCAATACCCTGGCGGACAAAGACGGGAAGATCAACGCCGCTTTGCTGGCGGAATTCGCCGGACAGGCCGCCGATTTTATCGAAAAGGGCAGGCAGATTGTGATCGTGTCCTCCGGGGCCCAGGTGGCGGGGCTCTCTACCATGGACAAGTGGGCCCGCAAACGGGACATCCACTACCGGCAGGCCCTCTGCGCCGTGGGCCAGGTGGAACTGATGGCCGCCTGGGGCAGGGCCTTTAGCGCCCATGACATTCATATCGCGCAGATACTGCTTACCCAAGACGATTTTGGCGATCAGATCCGCACCCTCAACATGCGGAACACCCTCTTTACCCTGGTGGACGAGGGGATCGTTCCGGTTATTAACGAGAACGACACGGTTTCCGTGAAAGAGATAGAGATTGGGGACAACGACACCCTGGCCGCCCAGTCGGCGATTCTGTGGAGCGCCGATCTTCTGGTTCTCTTTAGCGATATTGACGGGCTTTACACCAGGAACCCCAAGGAATACCCCGATGCCGAACTGGTAAGCGAAGTGCGGGACATTGAGGGGATAAAAAACAGCGTCTCTATTGGCGGCGCAAACAGTTTCGGTACCGGCGGCATCGCCACCAAAATTTCCGCTGCCCGGCAGGCCGCCGCTTACGGCATTCCCACGATCCTTGCCCACGGGGGAAAGCCCCGGGCCCTGGAAGCCCTGGCCTCGGGAGCCCAGCCGGGCACCACGTTCCTGGCCTAGCAGGCCGATTACACTAAAATACCTGATAAGCTCATGTTATGCCGGTTTACCGGGCCGCTGGGAAATTGTGCAATGAACCTCAGGAACCACACTAACCCGGGTTAAAAACCCCTCGGACTCAAGGAAATTTAGATGAAGTATCAAGGTCTTCGGTGTA
>JAIRRU010000142.1 GCA_031255815.1 Treponema sp.
GAAAACTGTTATGCCTGGGCCGAGGTAAGCACCAGCTCGAACCAGGAGAAAACGGCCGGGGGTATCGCCGGGATCAATCAAGGAACCATTTCCACCTGCTATGCGGCGGGGACGGTACAAGCCGAAGGAACAGGCATACATATCAGTGTTGGGGGTATCGGGGGTAATAATTTTAACCTAATCAGCGGTTGCGCGGCCCTGGTTTCAAGTCTTGATGCCGGGCTTGTGTCTCCGGCAACAAAATACGTCTATAAAATCGCTAGTAACATATCCTCAGGATCTTGTACCAACAATCTTGCCCGGAACGACATGGCGATTGTTAATAATACCGAGCCCCCTGATCCGGGCTCTAACAACCAAGACGGCTATCAAGAATCCCATACCAGTTTTATAAACAATGTTCTCCATTGGGAAGGTATCGCCACGCTTTCATGGCACTTCCCCAACAACTGGAAGTTCCTGCCTGCCGGTTCCGGCTACGACTACCCGGTGTTGAACTGGCAGAACCGGGTGCCTGCCGACCCTTCATCGTTCTAGAAAGCGGCGAATGAAAAAATATTTACTGCCATCCTGTTCACCGCATAGATTGCCGCCGCCCGGATTGCGGCGGAACTGGAGCGGGTTCCCGCCCTCCCGGAGCTCAGTTACGGCGGCGCGGCCCGGTTTGTCCTGAACACGGCTGGTATGGAGGCGGAGAACGGTTCCCCGGAGGCCGCCTGCCGCTTCGCGGCGGACGAATACCGGCTCCCAAAAAGGCGGCGGAGTTCCTTTACTTTTCTTGAAAAAATTTACGTTTACCCCCCGAACGGGGGGTGCGGAAAGGTTTAACATCTCCCTAAACTAACTTTGTTTTAAGGAGGAAATATGCGGCAAATATTTTTTTATCCGGCATTACTGTTTACTGTACTATTGGCCGCCGGCTCCTGCGATTTACCGGAAGGGCCGGCTTATGGAAAGGGTACCATTACCCTGATCCTGCCGAAGACCCGGGGTCAGGAAGCTGCGGCATACAACAAAGCCGCCGTCGTTTCCCGGTCGGTTCTGCCCGACGGTTTTATTGGGACTCTTGCCTACCGGCTTACCCTTACCGGCCCCGGCGAAACCCAAACCCTGGAAGCCGGAGGGGGCGGGATCGCCGTTTCGCTGGACGCGGGAGAATGGGCCATTCAGGCCGAAGCCTACGATCCGGCTGCCCCGGCTGTTACGGTGGGTACCGGCAGCGCGGTCATGACCGTTATTGCCGGGCAGAATACATCCGTCAGAATCCCCATGAAGATAGACCCGGCCTACGAGGCGGGCCTTACGGAGATCTACATCCACACCGAGGAAGACCTGCGGCGCGTTGGAACGGACTTTGCCATTGACGGTACTATCAGCTTCTACCTGGAACAGAACATAGTTCTTACCCGGCCCTGGTCGCCCATTGGGGACGATACCGCGCCCTTCAAGGCAAAATTCGACGGAAACGGGAAAAAGGTCACCATCAACAGTTTTACGTCGGCGTCTCTCTCCGGCGAATATATTGGTCTTTTCGCTTATACCGATGGGGCGGAAATAAAAAACCTCATGGTGGATTGTAATCTGGGGACTAGCGGCTCCCCTCTGGCCCTTACCGGGACAGGTTGGATCCATGCGGGCGTTCTTACAGGTTACGCCGATAACGGTTCGCTTATTGAGAACGTCAGCGTTTCCGGCTCCCTCTATGTCAGCGCCGCCCTCAACTTTGGCTTGTACTTCGGCGGAATTGCCGGGGGAAATTCCAATAGCAGCGTTATCCGTTCCTCCCATGTCCGCGCCGATCTTCATGCGTCCACGGAAGACCTCAATGTTTATATCGGCGGCTTGGCCGGGGAGAATAAAAGTGCGGGCGGCAGCGGCGGAATCATCGAAAAAAGTTCTTTTGCCGGGACGGTCTTTATAAGGGATGATGAGAGCCTCTCCCCCCCTTTAACCGCCACCAATGTTTATGCGGGCGGCATAGTCGGCGATATGTACTCAGGCAGCATTAGCGCCTGCTGGGCTTCAGGCACAATTGATGTATGGTCATATAATGGCACGGTCTATGCCGGGGGTATAGCGGGGGGCAGTAGTCATATTGAACGCTGCTATGCGTGGACTTCTATACTCGCGGAGGCAGATACAAATGGAACCGGCTCTGCTTACGCGGGAGGGATTGGGGGTATAATACATACGGGAACCTTTTCGCAATGCTATGCCTTGGGCGATGTTACCACAAGGAAGCTCGGCGCTGCGGATTGTTATTCAGGGGGCATCGCCGGAAATAGCTATCAGGGGACTATTGAGTACTGCGCGGCCTTGAACGATGTAACAGCGGGCTCTTCAGGCTATGGTTACGCTATTGCCGGGCAACAACAATTAGGTTGTACCTTTACAGGAAACTACGCCGCCAACGATAAGACCGCTTCTCCCAGTAATCCGCCTGACCCGGATCTGAAGGGCTACAACACTTTTGCCAGCACGGCTTTTCGGGGACCGACGGCAGGCGCGGCGTACGATTCAACTAACCTCAACTGGAGCTTCCCCAACAACTGGAAGTTCCTGTCCGGCTACCCCTACCCGGTGCTGCCGTGGCAGACATCCCCGCCGGTTGATCCCGCGACCCTGTAACAAGGAAAGTGTATGAAGAAAATCTTCTTTGTTCTGCCTGCCCTGCTGGGTTTTTTCCTGACGCCTCTTGCCGCCCAGACCGCGGCGGAACTGGAGCGGGTTCTCGCCCTCCCGGCGCTCACTTACGGCGACGCGGCCTGGTTCGTCCTGAACACGGCGGGCTTGGTAACGGAGGGCAGTTCCCCGGAAGCCGCCTACCGCTTCGCGGCGGACAAACGCTGGCTTCCCAAAAAGGCGGCGGAGGCGGAACCTCTTACTCTGGGAGGTCTTTCACTCCTTGTCATGAAAGCCCTCGACATCAAAGGCGGCCTTATGTACACCCTGTTTCCCGGCCCCCGCTACGCCTACCGGGAACTGACATACCGGAAGATCATAACAGGCCGCGTTTATTCCGCCATGACGGTATCCGGGGAAAGGTTTTTGCGGATACTGGGCCGTGTTCTTGAGCACGCCGGGGACGCGGCGGAGGCGGAAACCGTAACACAGGCTCCGCCGGAAATTCAGCCGGAAAGGGAAATTCCGCCGCCGGTACAGGAGGAGCGGGAACGCATCGTGGAGATCATCCACACGGAACTGGAAGAAAAGCACATCACCGATACCGAAGTCCGGGCCACCGATGAGGGCATAACCATCAGCCTGAACAATATTCAGTTCCTCCCGGATTCAACGGAATTAACGGAGGCGGAAAAACAAAAGCTCCAACACATTGCCGTCATTCTGAATGAATTCCCCAATCGCAGGATCCTTGTCGGGGGGCATACGGCCCTGGCCGGTTCCGCCGAAGGCCGCGTGAGGATTTCCTTTGACCGGGCCCAGGCGGTAGCGGACTATCTTGTCAGCCTCGGCTGCCGGACCCGGGAGGAAATCACCGTCCGCGGCTACGGCGCGGAACAGCCCCTGGGCGATCCCGCCACTCCCGCGGGACAGGCCCTGAACCGCCGGGTTGAGATCACCCTGCTGGACGAAGGAAAAACCGGAAATGAATAAACGATGTGTCTTCTGCGTTCTGATTGTCCTCTTTTACGCCGGGACGGCTTTCTCCCAGGATTACGGTCTCACCCTCCGTTCCCTGCCGGTATTCACCAGCGGGGATGACCCTCCCGTGAATATAGAATATACCGCCAGCGCCGTCCCCTGGTTTGCCGCCCCCCTGGGGGAGCAGGGGGATTTGTACCTTTCCGGGGGAATATCCGCCGAATACGCGGATGAGGAATGGCGGCCGGTTCCCGAAGTACACCGTTTTTCGATAGCGTACCGTTTCGGTTCCGGTCCCCGTCTTGAGGCCGGACGCCTTCCGTACCGGGAACCCCTTAACCTGGTGATGAACGGACTCTTTGACGGCCTCAGCCTTGGTTTTGATTTGGGGAAAACCCGTCTTGGGGCGGGGGTTTTTTATTCAGGGCTTTTATACAAAAAGACCGCCTACATTACCATGAGCCCCGGCGATTACGCGGATTATTACAACCGGGATCTGTACTTTGCCTCCCGGCGGCTGCTTGTTACCCTGGACTGGGAAATACCCGGCGTCTTCGATACCGGGGCCAAACTCGACCTGGGGATTATCGG
>JAIRRU010000292.1 GCA_031255815.1 Treponema sp.
TTATCCCCGGCGAGGGCGCCCCCGGGTTCCCCCCGGGGGGGGGGGGGGGGGGGCGGGGGCGGCGGCGGCGGCTCCGGGGGAGGCGCTTCCATGATATCCGCCAGTTTCATTACCCGCAGGGGTTCCTCGTCAAGCGGGGGGGCGGTTCGTACCTGAAAGGCCAGGAACAGTATCAAAGCGCCGTGGGCCAGGGCAACCAGAATAAAAAGCGCCAGCCGCAGGATGTTTGGCGGTATTGCCGCCTTCGGCGGCCTTGCCTTACTCATTCTTCACCACCAGGCTTACAACCCGGTACTGCAGGAACTGGAGGATTGCAAGCACCCGGTTCACCGTTTCAAAAGGGGTGTCCCGGTCGGAGATGATATGGATGCGGGTATCCGGAGCGTCGCGGTATATATCGTTTACCGCGTTTTCCACCGCCCCCAGCTCCGCCGGAATGCCGTCCAGATAGATCCTCCCCCCCTGGTCAATCCATATTTCAAGGTTTTTTTCCGTGCTGGTCCTGCGGGCACTGTCCGCCTCGGGGTAGGCGATCTTCACTTCCCTGCGGTAGTTGATCAGGGACACGAGCATGATAAAGATGAGAAGCAGGAACGCTACATCCGACATGGAAGAGAGGGGGATAAAAAAGTTTTTGTGTTCCCTTTGGCGCAGTTTCACGGCGTTCCCCCGCCGGAAGGAGGATCCCCCATCACAAAGGAGAAGGATTCTACTTCCAGATCCTGGGCCAGTTCCACAAAGGACACTACTTTTTGCCAGGGAGTGCGGGGATCGACGGTAAGGAGCAGCGCCAGGTTCGGGCGGGCGGCGATAGCGGAACCTATCTCCGCCCTGGCGGCGGCGAGATCCCGCGCTTCCCCCTCCCGGGCAAGATCCCCCCTGCCGTCAAGATAGTAGCGAAGGAGATCGTCCTTCTGCACCAGCCGCGTAGAATCCCTGGCGGGGAGGTTTAAAAGGAAACCCCGGTTAACGTTGAACCCGGCGATTACAATGAAGTAGATGATGAGGAGAAAGGCGATATCGCTGGAGGCGCTTGAGTCTTCCGGAGCCCTTTTTTTCCGCCGTTTTATCTTCATGCCGGGCCGTCCCCGGCCCCACCGGAGCGGACGGCGAATTCGGTTATCAGTTCGGAACAGGTTTTCTCCACATCCGCGGAAAAGTTGTCCACGATGTGGGAAAAGACGGAGTGGGAAACCATGGCGACGATGGCGATGACCAGGCCGAAGACCGTGGTAATAAGGGCCTCGTAGATGCCGTTGGCGACAATCTGGGCGTTTACCTCGGTGGCTTCCGCGATGGATTTGAAAGCGCCGATCATTCCGGATACGGTACCCAGGAATCCCGTAAGGGGGGAAAGGGAACCCAGGGCGGTAAGGAAGCTAAAGCCGTTTTCCAGGGAGTTGATACAGGAGGCCGCCTCGGTTTCCGCCGCCCGCTCCATCCGGTGTTCCCCCAGGGGGGAACGATCCAGCAGGGTTACCAGGATCCGCGCTCCCATGCGCCGCCTGGAAAGACCGTTCAGGTATTCCCTGGCTTCGGCAATCTTCCCCTCCCGGATGTAAAGCGAAAGCTTTTCCCCCATGTCGCCCATACGCAGGTTATGGTAGGCCAGATAAACAACCCGCTCCAGGGAGATGGCCACCACCGTAACGGAAAACAGCAGGAGAGGCCACATGAAGATCCCCCCCATCCTGAAAAGTTCCAGCACTGAAAATGTCGTGTTTTGCGTTTCCATGTTTTCTGTTGTCCTTAGCCTAAGGGTTCGGGGAACCGGAGTATAGCTTCAGGTTTACGCTTTCTTCCTGAAGAACCCGGAATACCCTGTCCCAAGCGTATTCCAGGTAGATCCATTCTACCGTTTCTTCCCAGTCCCGTAAAAGGGCCCCCGAATTCCGGTATTCCGCCAGATCAGGGGGAAAGAGAAGCGCGGTGTATCCGGCGTTCCAGCTTACCTGTTCCGCCCTGACCCAGGGCCCGTCCTGGTCTCTAAAGGACTGGGGCCGCAGTTTCCCCCTGACAATTTCCGGAAGCAGCAGGGGCTTCCAGTATCGCTCAAAATATTCCCGGCTTGCCGGGGCGGCAGGGGGAACGCCGTCCCGGCTTTTCATCCAGCCGCCCAGGGCCTTTATCCGCTCGTAGCGCTTGCGGAGGGACGCGAGCGCCTCTTCGCCGCCAAGCCGGTTTTCCTCCAGCCGGATCTTCCCTTTCGTAATGTCAATCGCCTCAAGGGGCCCGGTGAGACGGAAAGAGGCGTCCTCCCCCCGGGGCCGGAATTCGCCCTGCCCGGACAGGGCCAGGCTGAACTGGTGCCAGCCGGAAAGGCTGCCCGCGAGGAATTCCAGGGATTCGAGGGAGAAAAAACCACGGGGATCAGGCGGGGAGGCCAGCAGTTTTACTGTGGGAAGCCCGTCAAGAAGTATTACCGCTTCCCTCCGGCCCGAACGCTCCGCTTCCCGGTATTCTATCCCCCGGCCCTCCGATCGGTAACGGAAGAGAACCTTCTCCCCCCTGCCGGAACCGTCCAGAAGGCCCCCGATCTTTTCGGTAAGAGAGGCGCATCCTGCCGGGAGGACGGCAAAGGCGAGGCAGAGTAAGAACAACTGAAAAAAGCGGGCCCGGCCGATCCTGTTTTTCATCATCAGTAACTCCACTTGAAACCGAAAGACGGGATGGGAACGGGGATCTCATACGAGGCGGTATCGTTTCCGAGATCCTCCTCTCCGGTGTAACTGTTAAAAGTGGTGTTCCCCTTGGCCTTATACACCAGGGCAAGCACGTTCTCCACCGCCAGATATATTTCGGAACTCACCTTTCCTTTCCGGTTGAAACGGTAAAGCGAGAATTTTACGTCCAGGGGCAGAGACCAGGTGCTGCGGTTATCGTTGTCCCGGTGGGAAGGGCGTTTCCATTTTTCTATGATCTGGCCGCTTTCCAGTATCTGTACCGAGTAGGATTCGGGGCTCCCGTCAATAACCGAAAGGGGCACGCCGCTTACAAAGCCAAGCCGGGCAGAGATATTGAACTGCCTTAGGGGTTTGATGTTGAGGAACAGATTGATAACGTGGAAACGGTGGAAGCCGGGATAGTACCAGGCGCCCGAAGCCGGGCCGGTTCCGTTGCCGTTGCCGTTGGAGTGGTCGGGTTCCCGGTACATGGCGTGGTTGAAGGAGTAGGAAATCCAGCCGTCCCAGTAACGGGATTCCAGTTTTTGCAGCATAAAATCGAGACCCCAGATCCGGCCCTGCCCGTCGAAATGGTATTCCCGGTTCATGGTAGCGATGTTACCGGGGATGTAGCTGTCGATAAGATAGATGCGGTCGAAGACATGCTTGTAGTAAGCTTCAATGTTGAGGCTTAAGCCCTCGGGGAATTCAATCTTCGCGCCTGCCACGGTGCTTACCGAGCGGTTGGGCCGCAGTTCGATGTCCCCCCCGGATCTCTCAAGAATGGAAACAACATCGCTGGTGGACGAAAAAAGGCCCGTACCGGCGCTAAGGCTAAGGGACTCGATGATCCCCCGGTTTTCCAGCACCCCGAAATCAAGGTTAAGCCGGGGGTTCAGCACCGGCGTTGAATTCAGGGAAAAACCCTCCCCCAAAAAGTAGAAGTGATCCAGCCGGAGCCCCAGTTCGGCGCCGAAGCGCCCTTTAGGGCTGCTGTACTCCATAAGGCTATAGGCCGAACTGGTGTAGCCGGAATTCTCCGTTACGGCGGAAAATTCCGCAGGATAATTAATGTAGTCGCCGTTAATATTGTACACCGAAGGGTAAAAGGGAAGCCCCTGGGCCTTCATGGAAGCTTCGATTTTATCCAGATAGGAGCCCCTTTCTTCTTCGGAACGGCTGTCGAGGTAAACGTCCTCTATCCAGCGGGTGTAAAGCTCCTGGATCCCCAGGGCGAAGAGAAAGCCGTTTCCCAGATCCCAGTCGTAATCGATCCTGCCCTGAAGGTTAATGGTTGTACCGACGGATCTTATTTTTGTTTTCGTGCCGAAAGAATAGGAATCGCCCAGGCCGGGGAAAAAACCGGGGTACTTTTGTTTGAAGCGCTCTGAAAAGGGAACGTTTACATTGTACACCGTATCCCCCAGGAGATCCTGCTGGTAGTAGCCCCAGCCCGCGGAGGATCCGATCATCATTTCCGGCCGGGGGTTCCAGGTAAGGGCGCCGGTAAGGAAAAGCTGGTGACTAAGCCAGTCGAACTCCATATCCGATTTGCTCGTGTAGCCCTGCTCTTCGCTCTCGTTTTCGTAGAGCGCCCCCGCGCCGTCGGCGCCGAAAAATCCGGTAAAGTCCAGGGACAGATCCTGGTTTACCCGGTAATCCGCCGTAAGGGTGCCGGTTCTGATATAGGGGGTGGTGCTCACCGCGTTGATTATCTCCAGTTCCTCAATGTGGTTCGAAAGCCCTTTCGCAGCCCAGACTATCGGATCGTAGTAGGTGATCTTTCCCATCAGCATAACCCCCCCCTTGCCGAAAAGGGGAATGGAGAGCGCCAGGTTAGTAACGCTGGTGGAAATCCCCAGTTCCAGTTCCGCGTCCGCGGAGGAGGGCCTTCGGGACTTCACCTCCAGAAGCCCGGAAATGGTGTGGCCGTAGCGGGTTGAAAAGACCCCGTGGGAAAGCTGGGCGCTCTTTACCATGCGGGGATCGAATATGGAAAAAGCGCCGCCCCAAAAGTAGGGCTCCGCAACGTAGAAGCCGTCCAGCGCGGCGATCAGATCCCCCGGGTGTCCCCCCCGGATGCTCGGCTGGGCGTTGAAAGTATTGGTATAACCCACCCCGGGGAGGAGTTTGACGGCGGTCATTACATCCTCGATAATGCCGATCTCCGCGACCCGCTCTATGTTTTTTTCCGAAAGGGCCACGCTGCGGCCGGTTCTGGTCTCGCTTACCCCGGGCCGGTCAGCCTCGAAAACCAGCTCCCGGCTTTCCAGAATCCCGGCCAGGCGCAGGCCCAGGGTAAAGCCGCTTTCCCCAGGGCCGATCACCAGCCTGCCGTTTTCGTAACCCGGATAAATCCCGTGGATTACCACCTGGCGGTCATCGGGAACCTCCACCAGGGCCCGCCCTTCCTCGTCGCAGACATACTCCTTCCCGTCCCAGGAACGGATAAGGGCGCCCTCCAGGGGGATCTCCAGATCCCTGTCCTCCACGTAGACGCTTATCTCCCGGGCGAAAAGCCGGGCGCTCAGAAAGAGAAGGGCGCAGATTTTGGGAAAAAGCCCCCGGAACTTGATCATAGCGCCAGATTAGCATATCCCGGGCGGCGGGTATACCACGCGATCGGCAAATGCCCGGGAGGGGGCAGCTACGGGTAAACCGATTCATGCAACCGGGTTGTCGAACAAGTCTAATATAGAATTTTGCCGGCCCTGGAAATGCCGCGCATTTCCTTATCCGGGCCGCCAAAGCTTTGATATTACCGCGCATGCGGTATCCATACAGCCGTGACCTTATGCGCAATGCTGCCTAATAATGACTTTGGACGCTAATGAAGCATACGAAATCATGACCGAAGCTCCGGTCTATTATACTACGGCCTATGAAATCCGTATCGTAAAAACCCTGTGCGCCTTTATCGCCGCCAACGGGATTATCTTCCTCTCCTTCACCCTGAACCGCTTCCAGGCCGCCGGTCTCGGCGTGATTCACGGCTATATCATGGGGATGATCCTGAGTTACCTGGTTTTCGGGATAACCTGCAAGAAACGGAACCGCCGCATTATCATTGCCCTGGGCTGCGGTATGCTGGGGTTTCTTGCGGTCCTGGATTGGAAGTTTGAAACCGCTCTTATCCTGACTAGCTGGTTTGATGTTGTAAGTGAGGACATCGGTCGATATCCGGTCTGGTTTCCCAAGCCTCCCGGACCGGGGAAAATCCCTGTACCGTCACTCTTTACTGGCATGAGTACGGCGGATATACGGTAGTACGGGAAATACGGGGCATATCATGAAAGATATCTCAAAGCGGCTGTATTCTTTTCTGACCCCTTCAATCTTACCTACAATGTATTGACAAACGAACCGGAATATTGTATATTAATTAAAGGAGGGCAAATCATGCCGACTATACAGTTCAGGACCGATGATCAGACTAAAGCGGCTTCTACCGCCCTTTTCGACCGGCTGGGTATTACTATGTCCGAGGCG
>JAIRRU010000314.1 GCA_031255815.1 Treponema sp.
CCCGACTACCGCCTTTCGGATTGAAGGAGAGCGCCCCGGTCATCGTATCCCCAGACACGCGGACACTCCCCGTTCCCATCCGGGGATCTGCTTGTGTATGGGGGTGTTCACCGGCCTGACCTTTCCATCGGGATAGCGCAGGGCCAGGGACGTAGAGCCGCCGCCGTCAAAGTTGAGCCCGTCTGCGGCCCCAAGCTGCCGCAGGATAAGCGCAAGTTCCGCCTCGGTAGCGCCCACGCTCCCGATCCGCCTCCCGTCCACCGCCAGAAGGTAAAGGTAACGTCCGTCCGCGGATAGCCCCGCCGCGCTCCGGGGATGCCTGGGCAGCGCGGCTCCCGGCGCAAGCAGCCGCTCGACAATTTCCCCGTCCCTGAGCACCGTGGAGAAACCGCCCACGGCATTCCGTATCCCTTCGAGGGAAGCCGCCAGTTCCCCCTGATTCACGATTGCCGCCCGCACCGCCCCTCCTCCGGCGTCTTCGTAAAAGACCAGCGCGTCAAAGGCGGGGTTGGGCCGGGCAACCACAAAGCCGTCCGCCACAACAATCCCGTCAATGATACGGTCTTCCCCTATCTTCCCGGAAACCGGGCTGAAGGGATTGGCGTTGATCCCCGCAAGGCACTTGTATTGCCCGGTAAAGCGGCTCACGGTGGTGCTGGGGATATGCCCCTCCCGGAACTCCTCCCCGGACGCTTCCGGGCCGCTCACCACGATACGCAGCCCCGGCGCTTTCAGATCCACCCGCAAGGCCCAAAGTTCCAGCCGGGGTTCGCGGATCTTCCCCTCAAATAAAAAGAGCGCCCGCGCCGCGTCTTCCGCGAAAGGCTCCCACCGGGGCAGCAACTCTTCAGGAAAAGCGGCCCGGACCGGCCCTTCCTCAGGCGGGGAACTCAGCGGCGATAAAGTCCGGCAGGAAACAGCCAGAACAATGAACGCGCAAACAGTGAGAATTATGAACGTCCGGCGGAGCTTTGAAAGCATAGAACCTTCCTCCGCGGATCGTAGCGGATATTACCGGCCCGGCGCAAGCCTTTCCGTAGGTACTTACGGGGATTCGGGAAGCGTTGCTACCGGAGGTCGAATTCCATCTGCCCGTTTTCCAGGTCTTCACGGTTCCGGCCCTTTTGCGGGAACAACTCCGTATGCCAGCCCATGGCGGCGGCAATGGACCGGGCCAGGGGCAGTACCTGGGCGTCGGTGTAGTGATCGTAGTCAAGCCGCGCGTGGGGAAGGGAAACGGGTTCGGGGCCGTTCAGGGTGATGACATATTCAACCGTGCCCCGGCGGCCTTTCCAGCCCAGAAGCCGGGCTGCCTTAACCTGGGGCGGCGTAGAGGCGGTGTAGGCCTCCGGGGGGCGGGAAAGCCGCTTCCGGTAGACCAGTTCCTCATCCAGTTGGCCGGACCGCAGCGCCTTCAGAATGCCGGCTACCTGCTCCTTAAGGGCTTCCTCGCCCTTATCCCGGAATACCAGATCCAGGAGTTCCAACTGTAGGCGCCGGGCCAGGGGCGTAACATCACTGCGTACCGCTTCCATGCCCTTTACTTCCACCGCGCTTGTCCCGTCTTCCTTGAGGAGGAAGCCGCCGTAGCCCTTTGCCCGGCCCCGCGCCGCCCCTCCGGTCTCGTGGAGGACGCGCAGGGGAGGTATCAAAAAACGGCGGTAGGCTTTCTCGAAGCGTAGTTCCAGGTAGGAGTCAAGCCGGTACTCCCGCATGAGTTCCCCGGCCAGGAAGCGGTTCAGTTCTCCGGCGAGGTTTACGGCAAAAGCGGCGAAATCGTGAAAGCCCGCGCTGTCCGGCAGGCCGGTTTCCACAAAGAGAGAGTCGGTATCGCCGTAAAGCACCCTATGGCCCCGGCGGGTAAACCAGTCGCGGGAAGCGAGAAGCCATTTCCGGGCAAAGGAGGTAATGGCTCCGGCCAGTTCCGTACGGGCATAGCGGCAGGCCCCGGCGCCCAGAACGCCGTAAAAGCTGTTCATCAGTATTTTGTAGACATGGGCCGCCGTGTCGTCTCCGGCGTCCAGGGCCTTGCGGCGCGCGGCAAAGTACCCGCCTATCAGGGCGGGCAGAACCCCGGGCGCCCGGGAAAAAGCCGCCCCATTGGGCGCGGTGATGATCTCCTCTGGGGAATCCACAGGGGCGCGGGCGTGGGCAAGGGGGTCTACATTGAAGGTGCGAATGATGGTGGGGTAGAGGCTTCGGAAGTCGAAAACCGCCACATTGCGAAAAAAACCGGGATCGGGGTCGAGCACGGTCCCGCCCGCCGCGCCCGAAACATCGCCGCTGCGGGAACAATCCGGGGCTATCCCCCTCCTGCGGAGTTCCATTCCGTAGATACGTTCAAAACTGACCACGCTGGTCCAGGCTTTGTCCAGAAAAACGCCGGTTAGGGCGGCCCGCTCCACGGTCAGGGAGAAAAGGCCGGTCTTTTGCAAAATCCTCAGCACCAGGTCCGCGTCCCGGTAGCAGTAAGCGGCGAAAGCCTCCGTATCGTTCATGTAGAGCCGGTCCAATTCCCCGATTTTATCGGTTCCGGCGGCGCTTATCAGTTTTCCCTCTCCCAGCGTCCTTTGGGAAACCGCTTCCAGGGTAAAATCGGCGGAAAATCCTTCCCCCGCGCCACGGGGCCCGGAACGGACTATACGCAGGGCATCGAGCACCTGCCGTCCCGGTACCAGCGCCGCCGAAGACCGCCGGGAAGGGCCCCGGTAAAGGACGCCGGCGTCATCACGGGAAGCCGCCGCCGGACCGCCGCCTCCGTCAAAGAACTTCGCCTCTTCCCCGGATCGGCCCAGGGCAAAGGGAATGCCCAGGGTTCCGCAGCGCCTGGCCAGCACGGGAAAATCAAAGTCAAGGAAATTCCAGCCTGTAAGAATATCGGGATCCGCAGTCTGTATGTCTTTTATAAAGGCCGAGAGCATAGATCTTTCATCTGGGTGAAAGATAACCGAACCGGCTGCCGGCGCCGGGCGCGCGCCTTTTGACGGCAGGACTACCCTGACGCAGGAAGGGCTCTGCCGGGGATCGCGGTCCGTACCGGCCATCCTGGCGGCATCAGTGTAGACCGCGGCCACGGCCCGGACGGCGCCGGAACGGGTATCGGTCTCAATGTCTATGGAAGCGATACGGAGGGGGATGATCCTGCCTGATGTTCCCGCCTGTTCGGACGGCGCGGCGTTTTTATCGCCGGCAAGCGGCCGTATCTCAGGATCGGGGAACACCAGGTCCACGAACCGTCCCGGCCGGGAACTCCCCCGTATTTCCAGGGGGCCGCGTATTTCCCTTTCCGCGAGAAAAGCCTCCGGGGGTTTCCAGTCCCCGTCCGGGATGGGAATGCCGGCGGCTTCCAGCGCCTCCAGGGCGGTCGAACGGTCCCTGTACCGGGGGAAGCGGAGGAGGGCCAGCTCCCCCTTCCCGGAAAAAGGCTCCAGACAGGGAGCTTCGACTTCATAGGCAAGGCCGGGAAGCAGGACGCCGCATTGGGGGAGCGCATCCGCGGGGATGTGGAAGGAGGGCCGCCACCGGGATTCCGCGGCGGCAAAGGATCGGCCGTCTGCCAGGCGGCCTGTGAGGTAGAGTCTGTTCCGGCGGAAGTCCGTGGCGGCGTGGACCAGGAAGCCGGGCAAAAAGGGGGAGGCGTCGTTTTCCATCATAAAATTTCCGGTATATGTACCATACCGGTATAAACCATTATTATAGAAAAATGCATAAACGGAAGAAAGCCCTCCTGGCTGTCATCATCTGCGTCTTCATCTGGGGCGCTTCTTTTATCTCCATTAAGGTTACGGTGAGCGTATTCCCGCCCATGACTTTGGGCGCTTTTCGGTTTGCCCTGGCCATAGCCTTGCTGATTTTTATCAAAGGCCGCCTCGCTCCGGCGGAAAAACTCAAGGTCCGTGATCTGCCCCTGCTTATGGGAGCGGGTCTGGCCGGGGTTACCGCCTATTTCTTCTTCGAGAACAACGGCGTCTCCCTGGTTTCCGCATCCGAAGCGTCCATCATCGTCGCGGCCATACCGGTCCTCACCCTGGCCGCCGAATGGTTAGGCGGCAAGTTCCGCCGGAAAAACAGGGGAGAGGCCCCTTCCATGACCGTCCGCCGCTGGCTGGGAGCCTTTATTTCCATGGCCGGCGTTTGGCTTGTCGCGGGGGTGTCCTTTTCAATATCGGGCAGCCTTCTGGGTTATATCTACATGAGCGGCGCAGCCCTTAGCTGGGTAGCCTACTGTTTCCTCACCAGACCTCTCTTTAAGCGCTGTTCCCGCATATACATCGTATTCTGGCAGAGTGTTTTCGGTTTTCTGGGCTTCGTCCCTTTCGCCATACTGGAATATCCTTCCTGGGGCGTTCTGACCCCGCTCGTTTTCGGCCATATCTTTTTCCTTGGTATCTTCTGTTCCGCCCTGGGTTACTGGTTTTACGCTTACTCCCTGGAGTTTTTGGGCGTTTCCGTTTCATCGGTTTTCATCAACTTCATTCCCGTCGTAACCGTGATCCTTGGTTTCATCTTCCTGGGTGAAAGGCTTATGCCCCTTCAATGGCTTGGCGCCGTTCTGGTACTCTCCGGCGTAAGCCTGACCATGAAGGAAAAGTAGATTTACTCTATTCGTGCCTGTTCGAGCAGTTCGTGGTAATCATTTTCCCCTTCTGCTCCGCGATTCACCGCTGTGAGAATTTCAGCCGGTACCCGATCTTCCAGGAAGCTCCCGAAGCCAGGGAAACCTCGGTTACCGGAAGTATGCAGGTAGACTGGTAGAAGGGCGTTTCCTTACCCAGAACA
>JAIRRU010000013.1 GCA_031255815.1 Treponema sp.
GGAAGGCCCTTATCCAGTGCCTGGCCCTGGGCCTGCCGGGGGAACTGCAGAACTGCCCGGACAGGCAGGAGCGCCTTAACTGTAAGAACCGGGCCGCCGGGAAGCTGGCGTCCCAGGAATTTTCCGCGCCGCTGGTGAGGGAAATCGTCGATCTGATAGACGCCCTGGTCCCCGCCGGGGCGCGGGCGCCCGCGCCTCAAAGGCCCGCCCCGCAAAACTACCGGCCCCCGGCCCGGCAGGTAAATCCTCCCCCTCCGCAGCAGCCTGACCGCCGGCAGCCTGCCCCTCCCCGGCCGGGCCCGCCGCCCTCAGCCCCCGCCTCTTGGCAGCCCGGGCCCGCCGCCCCTCAAAGCGGCGCGGTGCCCCGCAGGGGCCCTAAGCTGTACTGGGTCTTCGTTGTCCTGCTGGCCCTTTTTATAGTCACCGCCGGCTACAATGTGGCTGCCGTATCCGGCAACCTGAACGAAGATTTTTTGAATGAAAACGGCCTGATGATCCTCCTTGAAACGGCCTCCAGGCTTGGGCTGGTCCAGACCATTGGAATAATCGGAACCGCGGATGATCCCTCGTCGGTGTTCCAGGACCCGAGGGTGCTGCGGGAATTTAACAATGTTTTGTACGACTGGTACGCCCCTGTAAAATGGCCCCCGGTTTTGAGCATAAGCAAGGAAGCGGGGCTGGTCTTATTAAAAGCCAGGATAAACGGCGGGGCCGGGGGAAACTAGCGCCTTGTTTACACTTTTAAGCGGTTGTTGTTCAGAATCTGAAGTTTCTGAACAACTCTGCTAAAGGGACGGATAAAAGATTTATGAAATTCACCACTAAGCCGCCGGCGGGGACATTGGGCTTGTGAGACAAACCAAAATTTTACGGGGGTATCGTCATGGGGGCTCAGCTCCTTGCGGTGATTAAAGCATTTAGCGCGGCCCAGGGCGAGGCCGCCCTTGCCGATCCAAGGCGGGCCCGGGCCTATTTGTCCGATTACGGGGCGGATATTCCCAGGGCGGAGAAGAACGCCTTTGTCAAATGCCTGGAATACGGCTTCTACGCCGAACTGAAGAAGGCCCCGCCGGGAACCGGCCCCGCCCTCAAGAAGCGCTTCGCCCTGCGGCTGCATAACGAGGAGGGCCTGGACGCGGCCCTCTGCGAAGACAGCCTTGAAGTCCTGGAGGCGGCCGTGTCCGGCCAGGCAACAAAGGAGAATCTCTGCCGGAACTGCGGGGAAAAACTGCAGGCCAGGTGGCGGTTCTGCCCCCTCTGCGGAAGGCCGGCGGCCGGGACCCTTCCCCCCCGGGCCCCGGCCAAGGGGGCCTCTAAAACGGCGGGTTTTCCGAAAATCCTTTCCGGCCACGGCGACAGCGTCAGGTCCGCCGCGTTCAGCCCCGACGGAAGCCGGATCCTCTCCGCCTCGGCGGACAACACCGTCAGAATCTGGGACGCGGCTACCGGGAGGGAAATCAGGACCCTTGCCGGCCACGGCGGCCTGGTTTACTCCGCCTCATTCAGCCCCGACGGGGGCCGGATCGTCTCCGGGTCCTGGGACAACACCCTAAGGCTTTGGGACGCGGAGAGCTGAGCCGTGAACGCGAATCTGCTTAGGGCGGTCCGGAACCTGGTTTCCTCACAGGGAGGGGGCATTCTCTCCGATCCCCGGCGGGCCGACGAGAACCTGCCGGTCTTCGCCGGCAGGGATAGCGCCGCCGAAAGGGAAATTTTTATCCGCTGCCTGGAATCCGGCCTGGCCGCCGGACTGCGGGGGGAGCCAAACCCGGAAAAGAGGCTTGAACGGAAAAAACAAAGCGCCCGGAAACTTATCGGCACCTACGGTTATCCCGTAACAACCGTAAAAGAGATGTTTGACCTGGTAGAGGAGGCGGTCTGCGGCAGCGTAAGCGGCAGGGGCGGGGCGGGGAGTCCGGCCCCCCTTCCCCCGGTTCCCCGGCCTCCGGTTCCCCGCGGGGCGGGAAAAATCCGCGTAAAGAAAATCCTCGGCGCCCTTGGCATAGCCCTGGCCCTTGCCGGGGCGGGAATACTGGTTTACCGGAATGTCCCGGAGACGGTAGCGGCGTTTGAGCCCCTGGTGGAATTCCACGGCGAGGCTTTTCCCGTAAAAATTCTCGCCCTGGCGGCGAAGAATACCGCCCTGGACGGTTCGGCCCGGATGAAAAACGACGGCCCCTATATCGGCGACGTCTTCGGCGATTTCGGCGTGGCCCTGTCCCTTAAAAGAGCCGGCCCCGTCCGCGTCGAAATCGAGGGGGACAGGTTTATCAAGCTGTCGGTACAGGAGGCCCTGGTTCCGGCCAATAACAAAGTGGAAATTTTCCCCAGAATCTCCTACGTTTATTCCGAACTGGAACGCCTTACCCAGCCCGGAACGGAGAACGTTTATTTCCGGCTTTATAAAAACGGCAAACTGCTAAAAGAGGAAATGAAGGTTATCAGGTTCCACAGCGTAAACGAGGTCCCCTTTAAGGAGATCAGCCGCTGGGACGGGGAGAGCGTCCTGAGTTACGGCTGGCTGTTCGCCGCCTATGTGAACGAGGACGATCCCCTGATCGACGAAATCTTAAAGGAAGCCCTGGAAATAGCCCGGCGGGAGAAGGCGGGGGTGGGGGACATCTACGCCTTTTCCGGTTACCAGGACATCGACGGGGACGGCGGCGCCGGGGCGGAGGTCCGGATCCAGGTCTACGCCATTTGGAGGGTTCTCCAGGACCGGGGCATCCGGTATTCGGATATAACGACGACTTCCACCGGCAACCAGTCCGTCGCCACCCAGTATGTCAGGACCCTGCGGGAATCTTTTAGCAATTCCCAGGCCAACTGCGTGGACGGCACCGTGCTTTTCGCCAGCGTGCTCCGCAGGCTGGGAATTTCACCCTACCTGGTTCTTATTCCCGGACACATGTTCCTTGGCTACAATCTCGACAGCGGGGGGGAGATGATCGCCTTCCTGGAAACCACGATGCTGGACAGCGTAAATCCGGGGGACTATCCAAACCACCGCCGGGCCCGGGTTTCGCTGGATTCTTTTATCGCCGCCTCCGCCTCCGCCCTTAAGACCTGGGAGACGGTGGAAAACAAAATGCTCGACGATTCCGATATTGAACACCAAATCATATCCGTGGCCGAGTGCCGTATGAACGGCATCATGCCTGTTAAAAGAGAATAGGAGCGTGCCCATGAATGCCGATCTGCTTTCCCTTCTTAAAACCTTCACCGCCGCCCAGGGCGAGGCGGCCCTGGCCGACCCGAGGCGGGTCCGGTCCCATCTCTCCGATTACGGGGCGGAGATCCCCAGGGCCCAAAAAAACGCCCTTATCAGATGCCTGGAATACGGCTTCTACGCCGATCTTAAGAACGCCCCCGCCGGGGAAAGGGCCGCCCTTAAGGACCGTCTGGCCCGGAAGCTGCGCGACGGGGAAGGGCTGGAGGCGGCCCTCTGCGAAGAGAGCCTTGACCTGTTGGAGAGGGCGCTGTTTGGGGAAAGCCCCCCGGCGCCCGCCCCGGCTGGCATAACGGCGGAGGAACAGGGGGGAACAGAGGCGGAGGAGCCTGCTTTTGTCCCGGCGATTAAGGGGCCCCCGTCTTCAGCAGCCGGCGGGGCTGAAATTCCGGGCCCCGGATCCCCCGCTTTGCCGCGGCGGGACTACGAAAAAAAACGCCGGGAAGCGGCGATCCTGGAGATGAGGCTTGATAAAACAAACAAGGGCCTTACCGCCGCCATAATCATTGGCATCCTCGCGCTTTCTATTTCAATAGGGATCGGCGTATATTTTTATAACGATGTTAATGACAGCCTGTATTCCCAATACAGCCGCTATAATTCCCTTGAGTCCCGGTACAAGGAACTACAGTCAAACTACGATACGGTGGTGGCCTTGGTAAAAAATTCGATCATCGACATAAGATCCCTAAGCGTTGGAAATTGTGAAAAGAACAATCGATGGATAAACAAGCCCGGGGAGGAACTAAAAGCCTCCGATATACGTTACCTGAAACCGGTGATAACTTACAATTCCCAGGCCAGTAAGGAAGTTACCCTTTTCGTCAAGATAATCAACCCTGACGGTACTGTGAGAAGGTATGAGGAATCATTACCGCCGGGGTATTCGTATGCGGATACAATAACTATCAGCCGGGGCAACGACAGGACATGGGAATTGACCGGCTGGGGAAACGAAGATCAGAGCAACTATGGGCGGGGAAATTACCGTGTCGAAGTCTGGTACGAGGGCGCCTGCCTGGCCGCCGCCGCCGTAGCGCTAAACTAAAAGGAGCCAACCATGAACGCGAACCTGCTTAACGCCGTCCGGAGCCTTACGGCTTCCCAGGGGGCCGCCGTCCTCCTCGACCCCGGGAAGGTTGACGGGAGTCTCCCGGTCTTCGCCGGGAAGGAGCCGGCCGGCGAGCGGAAGGCCCTTATCCAGTGCCTGGCCCTGGGCCTGCCGGGGGAACTGC
>JAIRRU010000149.1 GCA_031255815.1 Treponema sp.
CTTCACCTTGCCGCCGGGACGGGCAATGTAACGCTGAACGGCGATATAGGAAGTTCTTCGCTGCCTCTTGAATCCCTGACAATAGACTGCGCCGGCTTTACCGCCGCGGGAAGCGCCAATACTATTTATATCGCTAACACCAGTGTTGTTAGGGTAACCGGGAATGTTTTGGCAGCCGTAGACCTGAATATGGAAGGCGTGGACCTAATCGGCAGCGGCGTTTCGATTATCAATGCCGGGCAGGGGCTTCGTATAAAAAGTTTAAAAATAGAGGCGGGAAAAAGCGCTGTCCTTGCTTCGGCTCCTTCTTTCCCTGATGCCCTCTCTGTTGTAGGTGATGTGGAACTCTACGGAACCCTGAGCGCGGGAAGCGGCTCCAGCGTTAATATCACGGTAGGCGGCAACTGGATCCAGACTCAAAGCGGCTATGACGATCTGGCCCATACCGGAACCTTTGACCCGCAAAACGGAACGGTTACCTTTACCGGCGCCGTCGTGGTAATTGACGGCGTTAACACCAACTGGCACAGGCTCAATTTCAACTATTCCGGCGGTACAACGGTAAAGTTTCGCGAGTATCCTTACCCCGACTACAGGGCCGCCAGCCCCTGGGGGCACCATATAAACGGTGTTTTTGATATACGTAACGGCCCGGGCAGCCTGATAACCCGCCTTTCCTCCAACGACGCGGCGGATGCGGGGAGCCTTCCGGCAAGCGCCCTGCAGTACGACGAACTCAGCAACCATCACGCTAAAAAATTCTGGAATCTTTTTTACAATCCCGACGAAAACAGGGTTTTTGAGGCCCTGAGAGATACAAAAATGAACTGGTGCTGGGTGCGGCCCACGATTTCCAGAGATATGACGCTGCCCGATACCGACGAATGGATCCTGCCCTATACCCCCGCTTCCCGCTACAATGTCGGCTGGATACCCCTCTACCTTATCTATAGTTTTACCGAGGACTGGGATCACAACGGAAAAATCGATCATATCCGGGTTCAGTCCTCATCCCCCCTGCCCGCGTCCCTTACCGATCCCTCCGGCGGTTTTGAGGCCCGGGTATCCGGCTATACGGTTACCGGCTATGAAGCCCACCCCGGCGCCGAAGCTTATTCCCGGTATCTGTTTTATATCAGGCTGGAGGAGAAGGATTACGCCGATACGGATCAGACCCCTTCGTGGGAGATTGTCAGCAACGGGGATCTGGCGGATACCTTTAGAAAAGATATTCTGCTGGATTCGGCCAAAACCCCGATAGATACCGCCCCGCCGCAGGTTGTTTATTCCCTGGCTCTGCCGGAGGGGAATGAAATTTTCATCCGGATGAGCGAGCCGGTGGAATTTGCCGCTGGGTTTAATCCTTCCGCGTCTATCAGTGTAAACGGCGCGGCGGGCTCTTACGCCATTGAGCCGGTTACCAGCGATCCGTCCGGCAAGGCGCTTGAGTTCAAAATAATTAACGTCAGCCCTTCCCTGCTGGCGGCGGCGGATATCGCGGGGGCAAAGAACTTTGAATTCGCGCCGCTTTCTTCCGGAGAGGGGCATTTCCGCGATTCCCCCGCCTCGTTTTACTATCCCCCGCGGATAGGAACCAAACAGTTGCCGGACTGTTACCTGCTTTGGCCGGACAGGAAATACGGGTACGGCGCGGTTTCAAATGGCTATGAGGATAAGGCGCCTTCCTGGTCAGGATCGCTGGTGGAAATGAAAATGCCGAACTACAATTGGAAGAACGGTTCCGATCTGAGCCCCGCCTATGACTATGTGCACCGTCTTTCGGATCTGCTCCTGGCCCCGCCGCAGACAAGCGCCGCCGATCCCTTTTTCGCCCTGCCCGTGTATGCCCACGATCTTACCGGCGCGGGGAACACCGATCTTCGAATCAGGATTTTTGAGTTTGACGGTTCACGGGAACTTATGGACATGGAAGTAACCGTCCAGGCAAAGCTGAGCGAAGCGGCGGCCTCCGGCGGCGTCAGGGCTCTCTCTCTCCGTTACGCCGCGGATCAAAGAATACCCGCGGAATTCCGCTCCAGGAGGGAGCTTCACGGCATCGAGGGGCTCTGGCTTCCCGATTCCGCGGGGAACCCCGCGGCCGCCATGGTTCCCCGCCCCTACCGGGAGGCGGGAAACTCCCCCGGCGATCCGGGGCCGGGCAACAATCTTTACAACTTTACTATTCCAGGTTCGGATCTGAAAAACCATAGCAGTGTTGAATTTTATTTTACCGCCCACGGCCCCGCGGATCTGATTGTCGCCCGTTTGGACAGCAGGAACAGCGCTTCCCTTCCCTGGTACCGGAGGGTAAAGCCTTTCTCCTTCAGGCTAAGGGAAATGACTTCCCAGCGCGGCGGCGCCACGGTGCTTAACAATGTTATCAACCCCGATCGGGGGGACAGCGCGGTTATCCACTACCTTCTTACCCGGAGCGGCCGGATGAGCATCCAGGTTTTTACCCTGGACGGAAACCTGGTTAAAGTTCTGGAACGATCCTCCCGGAGCGCGGGGGAACATACCGTCTCCTGGGACGGCAGGAACACCGGCGGCCGCGCGGTGGCCCGGGGTCTCTATTTTATCAGGATTGTCGGGCCGGACATAGACGAAATCCGCAAAGTAATGGTAGTAAAGTAGCGGGCCGTAGTCCGCCTTTGCGCGCCTTCGCGGTTAAAATTCCTGTTCCCGGTTGTTGCCCTTATTCTGAGTTTTAGCGCAAGCAAGGCAGCGGTTTTTTAGGAGCGTTGTGCGTCCGCGTTACGGGCAGGCTCTTAGATCCGCCTGACCGCCCGGTAGATGTTTTCCCGGCTAATCTCAAACCAGACGGGCCTGCCGTGGGGGCAGCGGGGGACGGGGAGGGCCAGGGCCGCTTCCGCCAGGGCCAGGGCTGTCCGGTCGTCCAGGTAGTCCCCGTCGCGGACGGCGCTGTGGCAGGAGAGGGTGGCGGCCCAGCGTTCGGCCATGTTCTCCCCCGCCTCCCTCAGTTCCCTAAGGGCCGCAAGGGTCTCCTGATCGGAAAGCCGCCAGTTTTCCGGCAGGGCGTTGATGTGCCAGGCCCCGCCCCCCCCGGGTTCAAGGCGGATCCCCAGCCTTTCCAGCTCTTCCCGCTTCGCCTCAAGAAAACGATCCTCCCCCCGGCTTTCGGTGGTAAAGGGGATGGGAACCAGGAGTTCCTGTTTCGCTACGGGCCTGGAGAGGAAACGGTCGTAGAGGATCCGCTCGTGGGCGGCATGCTGATCGATGACGAGGAGTTTGTCGCCCCGTTCAACCAGCAGGAAGAGGGAGAAGAGCCTCCCGATAAAGCGAATTTCCCCGTAGGGCGGGCTTTCCTCCGCCGCGGTTCTTGCCCCGGCCCCTGTTCCGGCTTCCGTCCCGGTACCCGCCGCAAAGCCCCCGGCCTCCGGGTTTTCCCCGGCTTTGCCCGGCTGCGCGGAACGGCCCGGCAGGGGGGCGAAAAGGGGAGGCCGATCCAGCAGGGCTTCCATGGCAAGAAGGCCGCCGGCTCCGGGAAGCTTCCTTTCGTAAACAGCCGGGCCGCCTCCCCCGCCCGCGGGAAAGAGGCTTTCCCCGCCGCGTTCCGGCGCATCCGGCGCGGCTTTTTGCGGGAAGCTCTGCTCGTTAAACGGCGGGGCATCCCGCGGGGCATCCCCCTCCCCGCGAAAGGCCCTGAGCCTCCCGCCGCTCCGCAGAAAGTTCCGGAGGGCGGAACTTACCGCGTGGTGGATGGCGCCGGGATCGGCAAAGCGGGCCTCCCGTTTGGCGGGGTGGATGTTGAAGTCCGCCAGGGCGGGATCGATCTCCACATAAACCGCCCCCACCGGATGGGTTCCGTTGGGGAACCAGCCCTGGGAGCCGTACTCCAGAGCCTGCATAAGGCCGTAATCCTGGATACGCCGGGAATTGGCAAAAACGTACTGCTGCCGCCGATCGTTCCGGTATATCTCCGGCCCGCCTATCACGATCCGTACCTGGAAACCCTCTCCGGGGGCGCTTATCTCGTGAAGAAAACCCGCCTCCGCCGGGGGGAGGAAAGCCTGGGCAAAGCGCTCCTTAAGGCTTCCCGCCGGGGGGAACCAGGTTTTCAGGTTTCCGTCCTGGGTAAAACGGAAGTCGATTTCCGGAAAGGCCAGGGCCTTGTCGATGAATACCTGCCGGCAGAGCAGGGCCTCGCTTCCGCCGCGTTTTAAAAAACGTTTCCGCGCGGGAATGGTGTCGAAGAGCCCCAGGGCGGAAACGCTGGTTCCCCTGGTTCGCCGGGCCCCTTCTATGACCGGGCCCTTCCCCCCGCCGGGGCCTACCTCAAGCTTCCAGGCTTCCCTGCCGTCGGCACTGCTGAGGATCGCCAGGCGGGAAACCGCCGCCGCCGCCGCCAGGGCTTCCCCCCGGAAACCCAGGCTGAGGGATTTGGACAGATCCTCCAGGGAGCGGATCTTGCTGGTGGCGTGGGTAAGCCAGCAGAGGGCAAGGTCTTCCCGATCCATGCCCTCCCCGTCGTCGCTCACCTCGGCGCGGCGTATGCCGCCCTCCTCGATAAACACCCCGATGCGGCTTCCCCCTGCGTCAATGGCGTTATCCAGAAATTCCCGGATCAGGGCGGCAGGCCGATCTATCACTTCGCCGGCGGCAATTTTCCGGGCCTCCTCCGGGGGCAGTACCGCTATCCTGCGGGATTCCCCCGGCCCAGTCCGGGGCGGATCTTTCACGGTTGAACCTCTAAACCTCGTCGCCGAAGAGTTCAAGCTCCGGGCTTTCCTCTTTGACCGCTTCCGTGCTGTTCATCAGTATCTCTATCCGGCTCTCGATCTTCTCAAGATCCTTTTCAAGGCCCTTGGCGATTTTTATCCCTTCCTCGAAGGCTTTAAGGGCCTCGTCCAGGGGAACGTCGCTTCCCCGGATCTTTTCCCCCAGGCTTTCGAGCCGGCTAAGCCGTTCCTCAAAGGCCGCCGCCGGAGCCGCTTTTCCCGCGGAAGGCGGCTTTTCCCCGGAAAGCTGCTTTTCCCCGAAAAGCTTGGTCTGGGCCGCGCTGGTTTTTTTCACCTTTTCCCTCCCGTAATAGTGTGAACCGGCTCCAAAGGCTGAAGTTTTGGGAAAGCCCTATCCGTGGTTTCGACCACCGCGCCGATGCTTCCTTCCAGGGGCCTGATGGCCAGACGGTCGCCCGCCCTTACCTCTTCCGCCCGGCGCACCACCTGTCCGGTTCTTTCGTTTACCGTTACCGAAAAGCCCCGTTCCAGGACGGCCAGGGGGCTTCCCGCCTCAAGAACGCTCCGGGCAAGCTCCAGCCTGCGCCGCAGTTCCCCTGTCTTTTCCCCAAAGCTGTGGATAAGCTCCTCTTTCGCGTCGTCCAGGCGCTGGAGCCGGGGCTGCAGAATACTCCGGAACCGGTACTCCAGATCCTCCAGGCTGAAGGGCCGGGAGAGGAGCCGTATCCGGTCGAGCTTGG
>JAIRRU010000307.1 GCA_031255815.1 Treponema sp.
TATTCCAGCTTGATATAATCCCGCTCATACCCCAGGGCGCGTATCCGCTCTATACCTTTAAAAAGCCCGATGCCGTAGTTAAGGTGAACCACAAAATCACCGGGGTTCAGCTCAATAAAACTGTCGATGGCGGCGCTGCGCGCGGCTCTTACCGAAGGGGGAACCCGTTTCCGGCGGCCGAAGATCTCGTTCTCCTGCACCAGCATGAAGCGGATATCCGGCAGGGCGAAGCCCGCCGAAAAAGGCGAGGCCTCCACCCGCAGGCCGGGAGAAGCGGTATCCCCCAAAAGGCCCGCTATCCGCTCCGCCTGGATATCCGACTCGGCGGCCACGCTTATCTTCCAGCCGTCCCGCAGCAGGGCCGCGAATTCTTCTTTCAGGTAATTGATGTTTCCAAAGAAGCTGCGGGGGGGATCGCAGGGAATCTCCACCCGCAGAGCCCCCTCTTCCCCGGCCCCCTTAATCGACACGAACGAAACCCGCCGTTTTATCCTGCCGGCAAGCTCGGAAAAATTGAGGAGTATCCGGGAGGGGTCGGGGACGCGCCCCCCCGTCTCCCGCCGGGCGCGGCGGTACAGGTTCTCGTACTCCCGTTCCCGGGCTTCCTGGGCCTTTTCCAGCCGTTCCCGGTCGATAAAGAAGACCGTCCCCCCGCTCCCCAGGTAATCGGGCAGCACGGCGCTGGTTCCGGGGCTAAAGGCCAGGGGGTAGAGCAGTTCCTCCCCCGGCACGGCGCGCCTTTCCATAAGTTCTTCCAGAATCTCCCGGCCCCCGCCGGAGAATTCCTCCAGGCCCGCCAGGTTGTCGCCCAGGGCCTCTATCCGCTCGTCGGTCCAGACCACCTCCCGCAGAGGCCGGATCAGGATTCTTTCGGGCTTTCCGGCCTTCGCGCCGCCGCTGCTCTGGTCAACAGGATCGAAGAGCCGCAGCGACTCCACCCTGTCATAGTCCAGGAGAAGGCGGCAGGCCATGTCGTCCCCGCCCATAAGGATGTCCAGCACCTCCCCCCTCAGGGCAAACTCCCCCTGGAGCTGCACCCTGGACACCCGGGTATAGCCGTAGGAAACAAGGGTTTCCGCCAGGGCGGCGGTATCCACCCGGTCGCCGGGGGCCAGGGGGATCAGGAGGCTCCGCAGATAATCCGGGGGGGGAAGGGGGGTAAGGAAGGCCCTTTCGGGAACGATGAAGAGAAGCGGGGGCGAAGCGGCGGAAGGGCCCGGCCCCTCCGCCGCCAGGGCGGAGAGAACCTTGGCCCGCTCCCCAAAGACCCCGGAGGCCGGCGCCATTTCCCGGTAGGGCATGACCCCCCACCAGGGAAAAATTTCGGCGGGCAGCCCGGAACTCCGCAGGTCTAAGGCCAGCTCGGCGGCCTCGCTCTCGGTAGAAACCACGGCGATAAAGGGGCCGCCTTCCCCGCCCGCGGGCCGGCGCCGGGCCTCCGGGCCGCGGCAGAGGGCGCTGAGCAGGATGCCCTGGAAAGCGCCCTCGGGCCCTTCGATTTCCAGGGGGAATTTCCCCTCCTGCCAGGCCGAAAGACAGGCGGAAACGGCCCCGGACGAGGACAAAACACTGAGAAACGAAGGAAAGGATAAGGTATTCATACCCGGCTGCCGATGACTATAATATAGGATTGGGTTTAAAATAATCTATGGAGTTTCGCGGTGAAATATAAACCAGCGGGCTTGGGGCTTGCCCTTACCCTGTTTTTTCTTGCCCCCGGCTTCCTCCCTGCCGCGGAGGGAGATATTGCCTTTAGCATCCGGTATTTCGACAAGCGGATCTACCACGCGCCGGGCGCCGAAAACGAACCTATTTATGTGCAGGCAACCCTTACCAATAACAGCCCCGCCACTTTCCGCTTCAAACTGGCCGAAGACCGGGCCTTTTCCATTGATTTCGATGTGCGGACTATGACGAACCGGGCCGTGGAGCCCGCGGATACCCTGGTACGGAAGCGGAGCGGCAGCGACCGCGTCTTTTTCCGGGAGATCGCCGTGGAAAGCGGCGAATCCTTTTCCTTTGTGGAGGATCTGCGGGATTACACAAAACTCGGGGAGCCCGGCTCCTTTGTCGTCCTGGCCCGGATCTATCCGGAACTCCTCCGGACGGAATTCCCGCGGCAGGAAGTCTCCCGCGGTTCCGGAGAAGCCCCGCTTGAATCGAACCGGCTTAGCCTGAGTATCCGCCCCTCCCCCATCCCCGGCCCCGAAGGGATCCCCCTGGCGATGGATATTGATACCGGGGAAGTCCTTAACAGGGAGCGGCTGGCCCCGGACGAGGTGATAGATTACCTGATCAGCGCCCGGCAGAAAAGCCAGTGGGAAAAGTTCTTCCTCTACCTGGATCTGGAGGCGATAATCTCCCGGGATCCGGCGCGGAGGCGCCGCTGGCTGGCGGAAAGCGAGGAAGGCCGCCGGCGCATGTTGGACCGTTACCGGGAGGAACTCCGGCAGGAGACCGTTGACGGGGATATCACCCTTATCCCCTTTGAATACGAGATCGAGCGCACCGTTTACAACGCCCTGGAAGGAACGGTAACGGTACTTGAAAAATTCCGGACGGGCAATTATACCGAGATAAAACGTTACACCTACCATCTGCAACGGAAGGACAGTGTCTGGATCGTTACGGACTACGTGGTAACGAATCTGGGGACTGAATGAAACTGCTCCTGGTAGTAGGCTCGGATGACACTTACGATCTTATCTCTCTCTACATTAAACCGCTGGGTTTCGAGCTTATCCGCTACCGGCATGTAATCAAAGCCATGGACAATGTGGACGAGGTGGATCCGACGGGGATCATCATCAGCGCCAACGACTTCCCCCGGCACTGGAAGGCGCTGGTTCAGTTTGTCCGGGCCGAGCGGCCCAAGGAAGCCTGCCCGGTCATCGTCCTAAAGGGGCAGGATTTCCCCCTGGAGGAGAGCAGCCAGGCTTTTTTTATCGGGGTGAGCGGGCTGGTAGACGAAGTCCTTGAGTCCTCCGACCTGGAACGGCTCCAGACCATCATTTCCCGGTATATCCCGGTGGAAGACCGGCGCAAGGCCCGGCGTTTCTTTGTGGACGACCAGAAAAACTTCGGTGTCCTTGTCTCCAACCCCCTGGACAAGACCCTTATCCCCGGCGACATAAAGACCATCTCCTTTACGGGTTTTTCCTTCCTGCCCGTCTATTCGGCCTCGATGAAAGATTTCAGCCTTTTCATGGAGTTTTCCGGCTGCAGCCTCCGGGTGGGGGATCGTATCCTCTCCCCGGTCTGCCGCCTGGTTCGTACCGGGCGCATCATCGCCATGGAATTCGTCAGCTTCCCCCCCGGCGAACAGGATTTTTTCAAGAAATACCTGGAGGAATTCCCTGTGGCAAGGCTCCGGGAGAAGCGGCGGCAGATACAGGAAGAGGCGGAACAGGAAAGCCCCCCGCAAGAGTAAGGCCCGCCGCCGGGATAAACGCCGGGATTTTTAAGGGCCGCGAAGCCCCCCGGCCGTAGCATTCGCGAACTTGGCGGCCAATTCTTTTTCTATACGTTTATCCTGCCGAAGGCCCGGCGGAAATTATCGTCCACGGCTTTTTCCAGATCCCCCGCGTTTCCGGCCGGGGCGCCCGCCTCCCGCCGCAGCTCCGCCATGCCCTCCAGGATGAGGGGCAGATCCGTCCAGCGGGAAAAGCCCCGGCCCCGCAGAGGCTGGTAGGGGGCGTCGGTCTCGGCCAGGATCCGTTCCGGGGGAAAGGAGGCGCAGCAGCGCCGGGCTTCCTTGTGGTTAAGGAGGATTACGCTGCCAAAGGAAAAATAGGCATTTATCCCCCGGCGGAGCAGGGCTTCCCCCTCCCCCGCCGTACCGGGCCAGGAGTGAAAAATAAGCGCGGGGAGTTTTTTAAGCAGGGCGGCCCGGGCAAAGACCTTGTGCATGGCCCGGCGGACGTGCAGCACCAGGGGGAGGCTGTATTGCAGCGCCGTTTCCAGGTGGCGGTCAAAGAGCCCGTCCTGTAACTTTTCCGTTTCCCGGAAAGCGGGGCTGTAAAGATCGAAGCCCGTCTCCCCCAGGGCGGCAAGCCGCCCCCCGCGGGCCAGGCTTTCCCCCAGTTCCAGCAGGCCCTCGTATCCGGCAAGCTTTTCGCCGGGGCCGGGCATCTGGGGGTGCACGGCAAAACAGGGCAGCAGAGGCGGGGCGCCTTCCCGCCGGGCCTTTTCCGCGAGCCCCTCATGGCAGGCAAACTCCGCCTCCGTGGCGGAGCTGGCGGCGCAGATAAGCCCCAGAGCCCGGCGTTCGGCCTCCGCTTGGGGAAGGCGCTCCGCCAGGGCCGCGGGGTGGCAGTGGGCGTCGGTCAAAGGCTAAAAGTCGGCCTCATCGGGGTTCCGATCCATGCCGCCAATCCCGGTGAATCCGGCTATCTTTTCCACGTCCCCGGGGGAGAGTTCGAAATCGAAGACCCGGGTGTTTTCCCGGATCCGCTCGGGAGTTACCGATTTGGGCAGGGGGAGGTAGCCCCGCTGCAGGCTCCAGCGGATGCAGATCTGGGCAATGCTCCGCTTGTACTTATCCGCAAAAAACTTCATCTCCGGGGAATCGAGAATCTTCCCGACTCCCAGGGGGCTGTAGGCTTCCAGGAGGATATTCTTGCTCCGGCAATACTCTACTACCGCGTCCTGGGTATCCCCGGGGCAAAGCCGGAT